>CAMCFW010000055.1 GCA_945874195.1 Chryseobacterium gleum | reverse complement strand
TCAAATCCTCCAGCAGAAAAGTTCAAACTGCCCACTAGGTCAGGGTTAACAAAACTCAAACCCTCTTGCTGACCAGAACGTACCAGAAACGGCCGATAGATCTCCACATCGTTCACGTAAACGAGATTCTCGTCATAATTGCCGCCCCTTACGTTGTATTGCGAACTCAATTCGTTGTTCGAACTGACCCCGGGAAAGGTCTTCAACAAGGCTTCGATTCCACCACCAACCGTGGGGATTTCGAGCGCAATACGCGGATCGACCCGTGTCATGGTCGTATTCCGGTTGGCATCATCGTTCACCACGGCCTCGGTTATCAGATTCTCCTTGAATTTGAGAATGCGGTTCAGTTTTTTCACTTCGCCTGCATCCAGTTGCACTTCAAAGGTTTGAGTGTCGAACAAAATGTGCGAAAAGGCAAGCTTCACTTTTGTTCCGGCCAGAATTTCAATGGAATAATTGCCCAAACTGTCGGTGTAGGTTCCGCCCGAGTAGCCGATGACCGCCACGTTGGCCAGACTGATGCCTCGCTTCTGTTCATCCAGCAGTTGACCAGTGACGGTGGCATTGTTCTGGGCCGTACTTACAAGTCCCATCAACAATAGGAGAACGAACGATAGACCCGCCCTAAGCTTTATGATGGGAAGTTCGAACAAGGGCGACTATTGCTTTTTCTTACGTTTGAAATCGCCATTCTTCCATGCCTTGATGAACTTGGCCCATGCAAGCGGATTGAGAAGATTGTTGGGTGGAAGCTGGCCTGCGTAATATAATTGTGCCCCGCGCTGCTGCATAGCGTAAGTGAAATTCTCGCTGCCATCCATTCCCATGCCTTCCATACGCTCCTTTAGCTCGGCTCTTGCCAAATTCCGTTCGGCCCGCTGCTTATCGTCTTCGGGCAAACGGAGGTCGAGAAACGCCTGACGGAACTGTTCCTTGGTAGGCCACGGATAAATGAGTGCTTCCTGAAGCATGATGGTGTCTGAATCCATCATTTGAATGAGCGAGTAGTTCTTTCTGTTCAGCGAATCGGGAATGACAAAGAGCGCATCCTTAAAACCGATGTAGGAGAATTGAATGGTGTCGCCACGTTCGGCCACAAACGAGAAATAGCCGAAATAGTCGGAGATGGTGCCGCGCTTTGAACCTTTGATGAGGATATTGGCAAACGGAACAGCCACCAGACTGTCGCGCGTTAGCAAAACTCCGGAGAATTGCAGCAGACTGTCACTGCGTGTCTGTGCCTTTAGGTTTTGAAACAACATTGCGCCTAACATCAGCAGTATGAATGAGATGTTCCTGATATTCCGGTCGGTCGTTTTGATCATAATTGCCTCGCTAACGGTTCCATTTCAGGATTATTGCACAAGAAACGTTTGCATAACTTCGATTATGCTGAAGATCATTTCATCGTTCTCTGGCGTGTCAGATTCTGATAGAAACGCCTGAAGTCTAAGTATTTCGTTCTCAAGCATTTCCTGATCGGCAATGGCTTCCCAATTTTCAATGACCGTCAACACTTCCAAACATTCCATGTACGTGCCTGTGGAGGCGATGCTGATGAACTCCGGTAGCCGATTGCTGAGGTCGAGCCCGGTGTGCCAGCAGGCCGAAAGCATCAGAACACGAATGTTCGAAAACGATTCGTTATCGAGTTGATCCACCACAACGCCCAGCGCTTCGGGGTCTTTCAGGTCGAAAAGAAGCTGCGCGATGGCATTTTCTATGGATGAATGGTTGGTAAGCGAAAGTACGCTGAGCAGATTGGGAATGTAGGTGGCGTCACCGCCCTTCTTCAGTTTTTCGATGGCTGCAAGGGCCAAAAATTCGTTTTCGCTCTTCAGATCGCTTACGACCGAATCTCTATTGTTCTTTGCAATTTTCGCCATTTTCCGAAGCGCGAAAGTACTCAATTCAAACACGATTGCCGAAGATGGAACTGCCCACTCTGATCATGGTGCTTCCTTCTTCGATGGCCAATTGGAAATCGCCCGACATGCCCATAGAAATTTCTCTGAAATCGGATGACCCAGAGAAATGGGTCGTTTTCAGCGTGTCGAATATTCGTTTCAAGGATCGGAATTCGTTCCTGACCTGTTGCTGATCGTCCGTAAAAGTGGCCATAGCCATCACTCCAGAAAAAACCAGATTCTTGAACTTCGAAAACTCGTTCTTGGTCAAAAATTCCACAGCTTCTTCTAAGGATGATCCGAATTTGGTTTCTTCCTCCGCAATGTGAAACTGAAGTAGAACGCGGATGGTGCGCCCGTTCTTTTCGGCCTGTTTGTCAATCACTGCCAACAGATCCATCTGATCCACCGAGTGAATACAACCTACGAAGGACGCAATGTATTTGACCTTGTTCTTTTGCAGATGGCCGATCATGTGCCATTCAATATCCTTTGGCAGAGCATCGTATTTCAGCACCAGTTCCTGAACCCGATTTTCTCCGAACACCCGCTCTCCAGCCTCGTAAACCGCCATCAGACTTTCATTAGGCTGGGTTTTTGACACAACGACCAACGTCACCTGTGGTGGAATATTCTTCCTTATTCGACTGATGTTTTCTGCGATCGTGCCCATTTCGACCGCAAAGTAAATAAGCTCAGTTACAATCTTTTGGTTTGGTAAATTTGAAGCATGGCAATTTTGGAACAAATGAGACAACACGGGCAATATGCCCAGCTTTCTCATGGAAAGGTGAGGTATGAACTGGCCGGACCCGAAAATGGGGATATAGTTGTGCTCATTCACGGACTGATTGGCCATATGCACATTTGGGACAATCAGTTTCATTTCCTGGTTGCCCGCGGATTCCGAGTGCTTCGATTTGACATCTATGGAAGAGGATTCTCAGACCGTGTGAAGCATGAGCACAGCAGCGAACTGTTTGTGACTCAGGTCTCTGAATTGATCGCGCATCTTGCGCTGAAGGGAAAGTTGAATCTCATCGGCCTTTCGATGGGCGGTGCAATAAGTACACGATTTGCAAGCCGTTTTCCTGAACGGATCAGTTCAGTTTTGCTTGTCGATTGTTATGGAATTCCAACGCCAAACGACCCCGGCATAAGGATCGTTCAGCCAAAAGGCATCGGTGAAGCGCTTATTGGCACCTTCGGAGGGGGTATCTTGAAAAGAGCACCAATAAAGGGCGTTTATGATAAGCGGAAGCACAAAGATTTCGCCCGATGGTTTTCGGCCCCACTGGTCATCAAAGGTTCAAAACGGGCACTTTTAAGCACGCTTCGCAATTTCATGTTAGAAGATCATGCTCCTCATTACCAACGTTTGAATGAAATGGATTTCCCAAAACTCATTCTTTGGGGCAGAGAAGACGCGATACTTCCTTTTGAATACGGACTGCGGATCCATGCACTGATGCCGACTGCAAGGTTCGAAGTGTTCGAGAAATGTGGGCACATTCCGCAATACGAAGAGCCTGAAAAATTCAATTCTTTGGCACTCGACTTTTTAGAGAGTAGGAGACGAGAAACCGACCATTGAATGAAGCATGCGTCCGACCGATTGAACCTGGACATTTTTACCACGGTTTCGGTAGATCACGCCATCATGTTGTACAATCCGTTTTTAAAAGGAAAATAAGATTGAACTAATGATGCTGTTATCAGATGGCAGGCCCTCCGCAAGGTGCAGATGGAATAATCTGCCCCCCAACCTGGTGAAATTCACTTTCGGTTTTGATCCTTTTTTAATTTCGTTCGTCCTTAAATTTCCAAGAATGAACCTTCTTTTTAAGATCATCATCTCATCGTTGGCTGTTTTTCTCACAGCCTACATTCTGCCCGGTGTGCAGATAGATGACTATTTCACTGCCGTCAGCGTAGCCATTGTGCTCGCGCTTTTGAACGGCTTCCTCAAACCTTTGCTAGTGCTTCTAACCATACCCGTTACGCTGTTCACGCTGGGCTTTTTTCTTTTGGTCATCAATGCAGCGATCATATTGTTGGCCGACTATTTTGTAGACGGATTCGATGTGCAAGGTTTCTGGTGGGCCCTGCTTTTCAGTCTGGTCCTGTCTGTCATTACTTCAGTTATGGAATCATTGGGTGGAAAATCAGACAGAAAGAATGGCGAATAAGCAGTTTAATTCATTGCAGGAGTTCTATCCTTATTACCTGACCGAACACCTTGATCCAACGTGCAGAAAACTACATCTGATAGGTACCGGTCTGGTGGTCTGCCTATTTTCAGTAGGCATCGCAACGCTCAGTTGGCAATATTTTGCCTTGATGCCGGTAGCGGGCTATGGATTTGCCTGGGCCGGTCATTTCTTCTTCGAGAAGAACAGACCAGCGGCCTTTTCCAATCCGTTCTATAGCCTAGCGTCAGATTTCCTCATGTTCTGGCACAGCATTTCCAGAAGGTTGCCCGAAGAATTGGAAGCGGCCAGAAAATCATTTCCGAAGACCGAATGATGCATCCGAAGGCACAGCACTATGTGGATGAGCTCGGGCTGCTCCCTCATCCTGAAGGTGGCTGGTTCAAGGAGACCTACAGGTCATCGGGCGTCATCCCTCCATTGGTTCTAGAAGGTTTTGATGGCGAGCGATCTTTCTCCACGGCCATTTATTTTCTGATCACAGCCGGCAACTTCTCTGCCTTTCACCGCATTAAAAGCGATGAGATGTGGCACTTCTATGATGGTGCTGGATTGCTGATCCACGAGTTGACCACGGATGGCGCTTACCACGAACATCGGCTAGGATTGAACACGGCTAAAGTCGAAAGCCCCCAATTGATGATCCCTGCCAACAGTTGGTTCGCTTCAGAAGTAATGCCATCTGGGTCGTGGTGTCTGGTCGGATGCACGGTCTCTCCGGGTTTCGATTTTGCCGATTTCGAAATGGGAACGGAACTAGGGCTTTTAGAAACCTTCCCAGAACATGCTTCGCTCATTAGGCGATTGACAAGAACCTAATTTTAACTTCGCAGCCGAAATGGCAAAATACGCTAAATGGTTAGGGGGTACGTTCGGTTGGGCATTCGGAGGCCCTATCGGAGCGCTCATGGGGTTTGCGCTGGGTTCGCTTTACGACAGTGCAAGTGGCGATATTCTCAGTTGGGACGATCCGCAGATAGGCACTGGAGAGCGTAAACAGGGAAGGACCACAACTGG
Source organism: Chryseobacterium gleum (assembly GCA_945874195.1). Taxonomy (GTDB): domain Bacteria; phylum Bacteroidota; class Bacteroidia; order UBA10329; family UBA10329; genus UBA10329. The sequence goes on along the minus strand of CAMCFW010000055.1, from coordinate 4,339 downwards.
CGATTTTGAAGCATCGCTGCTCATTCTGACCGCTGCCGTTATGACGGCCGACCATTCGGTGAAGAAGTCCGAATTGGAATTTGTGAAGCGGTTTCTGGTCGGCCAGTTCGGTGAGGCCAAGGCGCAGCAGCAGTTGATTTTGCTTCGCGAAATTCTGAAAAGACCTATCGAGATAAAGGAAGTGAGCATGCAGATCAGGGCTTTCATGGACCATTCTTCGCGGTTGCAATTGTTGCATTACCTGTTTCAGCTTGCCAATTCAGATAACGAGATCCATGGCAACGAGATCGATATGCTGACCCGAATTGCCACCTACCTAGGAATCAGTAAGCCCGATTTCATGAGCATCAAAGCCATGTTTCTGGTTCAGAATGATGAGAATGTCTATCAGATACTTGAGATAACCAAGGCTGCAACAGACGAGGAGGTGAAGAAGGCCTACCGGAAAATGGCGGTGAAATACCACCCAGACAAAGTGAGCCACTTGGGTCCTGAACATCAGGACGCTGCCAAGGAGAAATTCCAAAAACTGAACGAAGCTTACGAAAGGATAAAGAAAGAACGGGGGTTCAAATGACCTGTACGATCACTCTAAGTTCATTCTGCGGGTAACCACCTCGCTGCTCTTCTGGTTGATGATCTGAACTACATAGAGTCCTTTTTGCAGTCCAGAAAGATCGATCTTGGCGCCATGATCGCCCAAGATTGCCAACTCATACACTTTTTCACCGAGCACGTTATAGACTCGTACGTCAAGCGAAGCATTTGTGCCTGTGATCATCACGTTGAAAATGCCGTTGTTCGGATTCGGATAAATCTTCGCATCCCACGTTGGCCCACCTACATATTCCAATGAATTGTTCACCGCAGAAACTGCATCTGTAGACGCCATGACTACCCCCTGAAAAGAGAGGAAGGTCAGAAGTGCATATGTGAACAATTTTTTCATCGGTGCTAAAGTATGCAGGCAAGTTTAGAATTCAATACGCAGATGGTTAATTAAAGTTAAGTCGTTCATCTGATCGCGCACTCCATCTGATTCAGAATGGTCATCATTTCCATTTCCAGGGTCTTGCCTTTGTCGGTTGCATACCATTTCTGTACCACTTTCGAAAATTCGCTGTAAGACACCTTTCCTATTCGTTTGTTTTCCATTACCATTTCCTGAACAACGCTTGGCCTAGGTCCCCAAGTGCCTATCTGGTTCATATCTCCGTCCATAATGATCAGCTTCGGAATGGCCCGCGCTCCATTGGTCAGATATTGATCCATTACGTCCAGATGCTCGTCCCTTAACAGAATCCGAAGTTCAATGTTCGTAGACGCCTCAGCCATTTTATTCATGATGGGAAGGTTTTGAGACGCATCTCCACACCAACCTTCGGCCAGAACCAACCATTTTACGGAGCACGGAAGCTCGGCCAGTTTCTTTTTCAGACCGGCATCCAGCTCAATGGTCTTGTCCAATCTTTTCATGCGGTGCAGGTTCAGATCCGTATACTCCATCAACGATTCTGACTGCTCGGACCCGGTATTTCGTCCTTTTTCAAATTCGGATCGCACCAGATCTCTGTATTCAGAATAGGTGTATCCACTTTCAAATTGTTCTTTCGTGATCATTTCTATCGGTATTGGTATATATGTCCTTCAAGCATTCACCGTTCTTAAGCATATTGGAAACCAGCGATGGTTCTCAGACCATACGGAACAGCCAGATTGGTTCCACTTACCATTCGATGCACGGTGCTCACACTGAGTCACAACACGTTTTCGTGGCCAAAGGTTTGGAAAAGGCTTTCGAATACGGGGTGACAGATGTCACTATTCTGGAAATGGGGCTTGGCACAGGGCTAAATGCCATTCTAACGCTTCATCGTTCAGAACAACTCAAGGTAAATGTGAACTACCACGCCTTAGAACTGTTTCCGTTGCCCGAGGCCATTTGGAGCAATTATAGCCTCCCGGCCGAGTTGAATCACCTGAATCACCATTTTACAACCATTCATCTTGCCCCATGGAATGAAGAAATTGCACTTCGTGGAAGTTTCAAGTTCGCCAAACATCAGATCTCTTTGCTCGATTACGATTCTGAACCCCTGTTCGACCTCGTCTTTTTCGATGCCTTCGACCCAGAGGTCCAACCCGAACTGTGGACGGTTGCCGTATTTGAAAAGCTTAGTGCCATGATGAATCCTGGAGCAATTCTGACCACCTACAGTTGCAAGGGTCAAGTGAGGCGCAACATGTTGGCATCAGGTTTGGAAGTTGAAAAGATACCCGGGCCGCCCGGAAAACGTGAAATGCTCAGAGCTTTCAAACCGCTTTAATATACTGAAACGCTTACCACATACGTTTATCTTTGCGCAACTCATGAAGCAAAAGTTCAGTTCAATTCTTTTCACCGTCCTGGTTCTCTTGATGTCAGCATCGGTCAGTTTGGCGCAAGAACTCAACCAGACCGATGCGCAAGGTCTCAAACAAGGAAAGTGGAAAAAGCTTTATGCCAACGGAAAGATCCGATATGAAGGTCAGTTCAAGGATGATCGACCCATCGGGCTTTTTCAGTATTTCTACGAAAATGGAGAACTGCAGGCCACCAACAATCATATTGGAAATGGCCAAGTGGCAAATCATGTTTATCACAAGAACGGAAAGATCAAGGCGAAGGGCCTCTATCGCGAAGAGAAAAAAGACAGCCTTTGGCAATACTTCAACGAGCAGGAACAGTTGGTGATCGAAGAAACCTACATTCTGGACACGCGGAATGGACCGCAACGCACCTACTACGAAAACAAGCAGCTGGGCGAAGAGACCAATTACAACCGAGGGGTGAAACAAGGCCCGTGGGTAAAATTCTTCGATAACGGAAAGCCTTGGGTTGAAGCCAGCTATGAGAAGGGAAACCTGCATGGGCCCTTCAAAATGTACCGAGATGCAGGCAAACCGAAGGTGCAGGGCAAATATCACCTAGGCATTCGAACTGGGGCTTGGCTCAAATTCAACGACAATGGCTCGGTGCATGTGCAAGAGCTCTATGCCAACGGGGTGTTGAAAACGACCAAGTATGAGAATGGCGAATTCACCGAATATTATGAAGACGAGATCCCCAAAAGTGTTTACAATTATAAGAAGGGAATGAAGGAGGGAGAGTTCAAAGAGTTTTACCATGTTGGAGAATGGATCACAACCGAAACACCGGGCAAAATGGACGGCCCGACCGAGATAACCGAACAATTGGTTGGAACCAAGGTTAAAATGAGTGGGTGGTATCATGAAGATAAATTGAACGGGAAAGTGACCTATTTCAAGGAAGACGGTAGCACAGAAAGAGTGGAAGTTTGGGAAGAAGGCGCGTTGATCAGCACCATCAATTGGGAAGGAAAACCGAATGAGTAAAGGAAAAGTACTTGTGGCCATGAGTGGCGGTCTCGACAGTTCTGTTGTGGCCATGATGCTGCATAATGAAGGTTATGATGTGGTGGGCGTCACCATGAAAACATGGGATTATGCATCGGCTGGCGGCAGTACCAAAACCACGGGCTGCTGCAGTTTGGACGACATCAATGACGCCCGTCAAATGGCGGTCGACTTCGGATTTCCACACCTCATCATCGACATTCGAGAAGAATTCGGAGACCACATCATCGACAATTTTGTGGACGAATACATTGCGGGACGCACACCGAACCCGTGCGTGCTTTGCAATACGCACATCAAATGGGACGCGCTTCTTAAGCGTGCCGACCAGCTTGGCTGCGAATTCATTGCCACCGGACATTATGCACAGGTGCGACTTGAGAACGGTCGATATGTGGTGTCGAAAGGGCTTGATGCATCGAAGGATCAATCATATGTGCTTTGGGGGCTTAGCCAGAAGAGTTTGGCCCGCACCATTTTCCCGTTAGGAAAAATGCACAAGAAGGAAATAAGGCAGGTGGCCTTGGATAGTGGATATGAGGCCATCGCCAAGAAAAGCGAGAGCTACGAGATATGTTTTATTCCCGATAACGACTATCGTGGATTCTTGAAACGAAGAGTTAAGGGTTTGGAAGAAAAGGTGGACGGAGGTCTGTTCGTGGATAAAACGGGAAAGATTCTCGGAAAACACAAAGGCTATCCGTTCTATACCATCGGTCAGCGAAAAGGACTTGAAATTGCCCTTGGCGAACCGATGTATGTAACGGCCATTCATCCCGACACGAACACCGTGACCTTAGGAGTGGAGGAAGATCTGCTGAAGACCTCCATGACCGTTGGCGGATTGAACCTGATCAAGTATCCGAGTATCGCATCCCCGATGGAATCGTTGGTCAAGGTAAGATACAAACATGCCGGAAGC
>CAMCFW010000054.1 GCA_945874195.1 Chryseobacterium gleum | reverse complement strand
CGTTCCGAAGGCACATGTAAAAACATGCAGGTGTATCCTGAACTGTTTTTAAGGGGCTTTCTGTTCTCAACAGGGGATTGTTTTCGAAGAGAAAAATTTTTTTTCGGTGGCAAATAATATTTTCCAAAAGGCTCCGTTCATGAAAAAACGAGCATTAACTAAATCTAAAAGAACATGAAAGATCTAAGGAACTGGTTTGCCAATCCATTCGCAGACCCACGCATCAGCTACGAGAAGCTGAAACTTTTTGCGGCCGATGTCATTGCGCGGCTTACGAACAACAACGGCAGTGGCCTCTTTACGGCCGTGCTGGCCCAACTGGTGGCGGCCTACCAGAGCTATTTCGGTGACATTACGGATGTGGACCTTGCATCGGCCATCCAGAAGTCGTTCACCGCTTCGAAGGACAATCTGTTCCGCACCTTTAAGGAGGCGGTTAGCCGGCAGGAGGGACTGGTGCGCAGCAAGTTCGGCAAGGACAGCGCCACCTATTTGGAGTTCTTCCCATTGGGGCTTTCGGAATATTCGAGCGCCACATTGGCCAATGTGGAGACGCTGATGACACGCATGGCCAACCGCGGACAGGCCTACGTGGCCATTCTGGGCAACGATTTCGCCAACGAATTCACCAACATTCTGACCAACTATCAGGCGGCTCGCACTGCGCAGTTGGGCCGCAAGTCGCTGACCAGCGATGAACGCACCGAGCGCCACAGCACGCGTGCCGATCTGGAGACACAACTGTTCAGCGCCATGTTCACCGTTGGGCTCAATTTTCCGGGCAATGTGGACCGTTGCATGGACTTCTTCGATCAAACGATCATCCGCACGCCTTCGAGCAGTGGCGGCAGCGGAGACAGCGAGACCTTTACGGGAGAGGTGGACCCGATGAGCACGGTGACCGTGACCTCCAATGTGGAGCCTACGGCCAGCATGGTCTTCAAGAACACGGGCACGGTGCCGTTGATGGTGTGCGCGGCAAACAGCGCCAACGAGCCTTGCACAGCGGGAGTGATCGTGAACCCCGGACAGGAGACCCAGGGAGAAGGCACTGCCTCCAATCCGATGAAACCCTTCGTCAATGTGATAAATAACGACCCTCTGATCAAGGGCAGCTATGAGCTGACCGTGGACAATGGTTGATGGGCGTTGGGGTCTGGGTGCTCAGAAAGGCAGGAAATAAAAAAGCCGAGCGGAACTCCGCTCGGCATTTTCATTGTAAGGTAGTTGCGCTGATCTATCCCTCTTCCAAAGCAGCCGCTCCACCCACGATCTCCAATATCTCGTTGGTAATGGATGCCTGTCGGGCCTTGTTGTAGGAAAGTTTAAGGGCTTTCAGAATTTCGGAGGCGTTGTCGGTGGCCTTGTGCATGGCCGTCATTCGTGCACCGTGCTCAGAAGCATGGCTATCGAGCGTGGCAGCATAAAGTTGCGTTTTCAGCGAGCGGGGAATGAGGTCGAGCACGATCTCCACTTTTCCAGGCTCGAAAATGTAGTCGGTGGCCGCTTTCTTCTCGGTGGTCTGAGGCGGTGCCACAGGCAGGAACTGCTCGGCCACACAAAGCTGTGTGGCTGCATTCTTGAACTGGTTGTACACCACATCAACTCGGTCGTACTTTCCGGCCACAAAAGCTTCCATGATGTTTTGGGCGATGGGTGCTATCGTGTCGAAGGTGAGATTGTCGTAAACCCCATCGTTCCGTTCGATCACGTTGAATCCTCTCCGTTTCAGGAATTCGCCTGATTTCTTGCCAATGGAAACGATCGAGATATCCTTGCCGGCATAAACGCCATTGGCAAGTATCAGCACCTGCTTGTTCACATTCGAGTTGAAACCACCGCAAAGACCGCGGTTGGAAGAAACAGCCACAATAAGCACCTTTTCAATAGGGCGTTCCACAGAGTAGGCGCCACCTTCAGAAGCATCGAGACTTGAACTCAGATTTTCGAGGATCTCCTTCAATTTACCAGCGTATGGACGCATACGAGTGATCGCATCTTGTGCTCTTCGCAATTTTGCAGCAGAAACCATCTTCATTGCAGAGGTGATCTGCATGGTTGAAGAAATCGATTTGATCCTTTCGCGTACTTCCTTCAGTCCGGCCATTTCTGAGCTCTAATTATCAGCGTTATTAGTATTTGCCAGCAAGATCGGCAGCAACTTTTTCGAGGGTCGAAGTAATCTCGTCAGTCAATTGACCAGCTTTCAATCCGTTCAACACATCTTTGTGCTTGGCATCCATGTAATCCAAGAACTCAGCTTCGAAAGCTCTAATTTTATTTACAGGCACCTTTCTCAAAAGACCTTTTGAACCAAGGTAGATGATGGCAACTTGTTTCTCAATAGAAACTGGAGAATACTGTCCTTGTTTCAAGATCTCCACGTTACGTTTTCCTTTTTCAAGAACGTTCATGGTGGCAGCATCAAGGTCGGAACCGAACTTAGAGAAAGCCTCCAATTCGCGGTATTGAGCTTGGTCAAGTTTCAATGTACCGGCCACTTTCTTCATCGATTTGATCTGTGCCGAACCACCAACACGTGATACGGAGATACCCACGTTGATCGCTGGACGAACACCTGCGTTGAACAAGTTAGACTCCAAGAAGATCTGACCATCCGTGATCGAAATTACGTTCGTTGGGATGTAGGCAGAAACGTCACCGGCCTGAGTTTCAATGATCGGAAGTGCAGTCAATGAACCACCACCTTTCACCTTATCTTTCAACGAAGGTGGAAGGTCGTTCATGTCTTTTGCCACATTATCATCGTTGATAATCTTGGCAGCACGCTCAAGTAGTCGGCTGTGCAGGTAGAAAACGTCTCCAGGATAAGCCTCGCGGCCTGGAGGTCTTCTCAAAAGAAGAGAAACCTCGCGGTAAGCTACCGCTTGCTTCGACAAATCGTCATAGATGATAAGCGCAGGTCGTCCGGTGTCGCGGAAATATTCTCCGATGGCTGCACCTGAGAATGGAGCGTAGAACTGTAGCGGGGCAGGATCGGAAGCTGTTGCGACCACCACCACCGTGTAGGCCATGGCACCTGCATCTGTCAATGTCTTCACAATTCCCGCTACCGTTGAACCTTTTTGTCCGATGGCAACATAGATGCAGTAAACAGGTTTGCCTGCATCGTAAAATTCTTTCTGATTGATGATGGTATCGATGGTTACAGCCGTTTTACCGGTCTGACGGTCACCGATGATCAACTCACGCTGACCACGACCGATCGGGATCATGGCATCGATCGCTTTGATACCTGTCTGCAACGGCTCAGTTACCGGCTGACGGAAAATAACTCCAGGGGCCTTACGCTCCAATGGCATTTCAAAAAGCTCACCTTCAATCGGTCCTTTACCATCAATTGGCTGTCCCAAGGTGTTTACCACGCGTCCCAAAAGACCTTCGCCAACTTGGATGGAGGCGATCTTTCCGGTTCGTTTTGCGGTCGAACCTTCAGCAATACCGCTTGAAGAGCCGAGCAATACGGCTCCAACGTTGTCTTCTTCCAAGTTCAGGATGATGCCGCGCGTTCCGCCATCGAATTCGATGAGCTCTCCCGCTTGAACATTCGAAAGACCGTAGATACGGGCGATACCGTCACCCACTTGGAGCACGGTGCCCACTTCTTCCAGTTGTGCTTCTGTCTTGTAGCCCGAGAGTTGTTCTCTTAGAATTCCGGAGATCTCTGCTGGTTTGATGTCTGCCATTTGATTATTGTGTTTGTTCGTCCGCCTTAAGCGGACATATTAATTAGATTCCTTTTGCAAATGAATTGATCATGAATTCTTGGCGCAGGTCTGCAATTCTGCTCAAGATGGAGGTGTCCAACTGTTTGTCGCCAATTCGGAGAACGAATCCCCCAATCAGTTCCGGGTTTATCTCCATTTCAATTTCTACGGTTCCGCCCACCTCTTTCTGAACGATGGTCTGAATCTTCTTTTTAGCGTCTTCGGTCAACAGGGTGGCCGATGTTACCACCGCGGTGGTAATGCCTTTCATCTGCTTGTATTGGGCAATGAACGCATCGGCAATCTCAGGAAGCACGCCTTCTCTTCTATTCTTAGCAATAAGTACGATGAATAACATGGTCACCTTGCTCACATGTTTCTCGTAGATGGCCGACAGTATGCTCACCTTTTTTTCGGTGGTCACAACTGGGCTTTTGAGCAGCACAACCAGATCACGATTCTCAGAAGCGGTCTTCTTGATCAACAGCATATCGTTGAAGGCCTCTTCCAAGTTTCCCTTTTCGGCCACAAGGCCAAGAAGAGATTTCGCATACCTCGTTGCAACTTTCGTCTGAGCCATTTTAGTTCAGCTTGATGTCGTTCAATAGATTGTCAACCAATTGCTTCTGCTTGGAGGCGTCAGCTAATTCGCTTTTCAATATCTTCTCAGCAATGTCGATGGAAAGTGCGGCAACATGATTCTTGATCTCGGCCATTGCGGCTGTTTTCTCATTCGCAATATTCTCGCGTGCCGCAGCAACGATCTTATCGGCTTCAGCCTGCGCCTGACCTTTGGCATCGGCCACAATTTTTTCTTTGATCTCTTTTGCCTCTTTTAAGATCACATCACGCTCTTCGCGTGCTTTCTTCAGAATGGCCTCATTCTCTGATTGAAGCTTGGCCATTTCTGCCCGTGCGTTGTCGGCAGCAGCCAATGCGTTCTTAATGCTTTCCTCACGTTCCTTGATGGTGTTAAGGATGGCAGGCCAAGCGAATTTTCCAAGACCGATCCAAACCACCAAAAAGGCGATGGTCATCCAGAATATGAGTCCTAATCCAGGTGTTACTAATCCCATTTTATGATCTTTTTAATCTTTCCTTTCAATCAATGGAGAAACCCCAACGGTGCTGACCAACCGTCAGCACCGGGGTTTCAGATCCTTTGGTCTGTCCTGATTACTTAAGAGCGATCAGAAGACAAACAATGATCCCGAAGAAGGCAGCACCTTCAACAAGAGCTGCAGCAACGATCATGTTTGCACGGATGTCACCGATGGCCTCTGGCTGACGAGCCATTGACTCAAGGGCAGAACCACCGATTCGGCCGATACCGATTCCGGCACCGATCGCGGCAACTCCAGCTCCGATACCTGCACCCATGTAAGCATTTGCCAGGTCTAAAAGAATTGTTAGCATTTCCATTGTTGGATATATTAAGGATTAATTGATTACAGATTAATGATGATGATGCTCCTCAACCGCTGCACCGAAGTAAAGGGCCGAAAGAAGGGTGAAAACATACGCTTGAAGAAACGCTACCAGGATCTCCATGATGTTCATGAAAATGGCGAATGCCAAACTCACGATAGAAACTCCGAATCCTGCTCCTGTTCCATACTGATTGGCAAAAATGAAGATCAAACTCATGAACGCCAGAATGATGATGTGACCGGCCGTGATGTTGGCGAAAAGTCGGGCGCAAAGAACGACAGGTTTGATGAAAACGCCCATCACCTCGATCGGGATCATGAGGATGTAAAGCGGTTTCGGAATATCTGGAGCGAAAATGTGCTTCCAATAATATTTGTTGCCGCTAACGTTGGTGATCACGAAGGTGAAAAGCGCAAGAACCAATGTCACAGCTATGTTTCCCGTCACGTTGAATCCACCGATGAACGGGATAAGCCCTAACATGTTGGCCGTCCAAATAAAGAAGAAGATGGTCAACAGATAAGGAAGGAAATGCTCGTAGCGCGGCCCTACCGATGGCTTGGCGATCTCGTCCCTCACAAAAAGGATGATGGGCTCCATAAGCGACTGCATCCCTTTCGGGGCCTCGTTCGGGTTGCGCTTGTAGGTCTTCGCAATGCTTAGGAAAACGAAGAACATGATGGCAATGGTAAGCAGAATGCCGAATGTTGTTTTCGTAATGGAAAGGTCGATGAACGCGCCTGGTTTGCCAGAGAACACGCCACCAAGATCTTCCGCCAGAAAACCTTGCGCTGCAGGATCTTCAGATTGATTGACATCCCTTTTATAGATGTGACCGTGCTGTAGAATGTAGCCGTCATGTTCAGCATGTCCGTGGTGAAATGCGGATGACATGAAAACACTCAGTCCGTCTCCTACACTATAAATGATGATCGGAAGTGGAATGCTGATAGGATGACCACCGATATCCATAAGATGAATGTCGTGTGCATCGGTCACGTGGTGCATGATCATGTCGCCAGCGTTGAAAGCACCTGATGCGGCATGCTCATCTGCTGTTGCAGGTGCATCGGCCACGGCACTATCAGCGGCATTTGTCACTACATGTTCCTCCGCGGTCGCTGAATCGTGAGCATGAGAATCCTCATGGGCAAACAAGCTGGTCGATACTGAAAAGGCGATCGAAATGAGAATGAAAAGAGGCTTGAGGGCCTTGTAATAACTTTGTTTTTGCATCACCAAAAAAGTGGTTTTGTGCCGCTTGATTTTCAGGCCGCAAATATAGACAAAACATAACCGAATATTCCAACCCTTTCCGACCTATTTTTTTCAACCGCCAGACGGCCGGGATCAGTGGAAAAGTCCGACCGCGTTCAGCCCTTTTTTTTGAGGAAAGACAGGGCTGCGGTCACCTCCAGAACCGTATAGACCACGTAGAGGATTAGAAAGGTGACGATAACCGGGGTTGCCGCATCTTTAAAGGTGTAGACATAAATTCCAAGCGCCACAATGTAAACCAGCATTTTCAATCCGGTGATGGCCATGAAATAGGTAGGGAACAGTTGTGGTTTTTCATCCGAAGCCTTAACGGTGAAATGGTGCACCGCCATGCTTGTTCCGTACATGAACATACCACAGAAAGATATGTGAACGGCATTGAACGTAAGACCAGAAAGTTCGTTCAGCAATGCAGTTATCACCATGGTGATCAAGTAAACGATCAGCGCCTTTACTGAATATTTCATCCTTTCAATAGGTCTTTAATGGCGAAATACATGGCCAGGATCACGCTTAGGATCGTCAGTCCGCCCGTGAACCAAGGTGTTCCGGTCTGTAAATACTTGTCGAGTTGAATTCCACCCAAAGCTCCGGCCACAATAATGACGGCCATTTGAGTGGCCATCGAAGAATACTTCAGGATCGCGTTAGGCTGTCTTTTCCTGCCGCTCTCCTTGTCTTGATGGTCCGGCATTTGAAGATGATATGTCTTTAATTACACCGCCCATGCTGCATGCACCCGTGAATATGGCGCCTGGTTCAATGGCCAGTTTTTTAGACACGATATCGCCATGCACCTTGGCAGTGGATTTAAGCGATAGCAGGTCTGAAACATAGATATTGGCCTTGATGCTTCCCTCGATCTCCGCATTTTCGCAGCGGATCTCGCCTTCAACAGAACCACTGGCCCCAATTACCACTCTGCCTTGGCATTCAAGTGTTCCGGTCAGTTTTCCATCCAAGCGGAAATTCCCCTTGGCCTTGATGCTTCCTTCAATTACCGTGTCGCTATTGATATGGTTTGGCATTCCCACAGGTGAATTGCCTTTAGAGCCATCGCTATTTGATTTGCTATTGAACATATTTCCTTTCCCTTTGTAACTTGCCCCGCCTCGCGTGGGGGATCAAATATAGTAATCCTGAGCAATGGCAAGCATTTAAGCATGTTGCATTAACAATCGTTATCGGTCATGGCAGATAATCCAATACGGGAACACTTCAGAGCGCAGATAGGAAAGGATGTGGCCGCAACGCCACAGGGGTTTAGCGAATGGCTTCAGCCCAAGATGATCGCGGTCGAAGAGGATTCGATCACCATTGAGGTGAAAGTGAGACCTGAAATGTGCAATCCGGTAGGAACACTTCATGGTGGGATCCACTCAGCCATTTTGGACGAAGTGATCGGAATGACCGTGGCCGCCATGGGCAATGACACCCATTTTGTTTCACTTAACATGACCACCGATTACCTACGGACCGCAAAAGCAGGCGAAGCAGTGCGCGCCACCTGTCAAGTGATACGAAAAGGCCGGACGGCCATTCATTTGATAGGACAGCTGACCAATTCAGAAGGCAAGGAACTTTCGCGCGCCACGCAGAACATGGTTTCTGTTGGAGTGCCGATGAAGATGTGATGGTTGTCCGAGGTCTTTGAGCGTTTCGTAGGATGATTCTGTGAGGAGCTTTTTCAATAATGTAGACAACCGGATCATCGGGCTGATAATGTTGGCCTCGTTGACGATTCGGTTATTGTTGCTACCATTTTGTCAGACCGTCCATGCAGATGCGGTGACCAGAACATTCCTTGCGGCCGACTGGCTGGCAGATCCGCACTATTTGGGCCATGGTTATTGGGGCCCTCTTCAGATATACCTGAATGCTGTCGTTCTTGCCCTCTTTCAGGGCAATGTAGTTGGTCCGATAGTGCTCAATATTTTCCTTGCGATCCTTTCTGTCATTCCTATTTATTGGTTCACCAAGCACCTTTTCCATGACAGGATGGGGGCGTGTTTTGCTGCTCTGCTGTTCGTCTTTTGTCCAGTTGTCATGCGGAACAGTTTCATGGCCTTGGCCGAGGTCATGTACGCGTTCTTCATTCTATTGTCAACGTACTTTCTTTCTGTCTCGATCAAAGAACAGGGGAAATTGAGGTTCGCGGCCTTGGCGGGAATTGCAATGACCCTGGCTGCGGCAACCCGCTACGAGGCTTGGGTGATTCTGGCGGCATTCACCCTTGTTGCGCTTCTGCATCAGAAATGGAAGGTCACGTTCGTTTTTTGGGTCTGTGCCATGCTTTTTCCTGTGAGTTGGATGATCGGAAATCATTTGGAGTATGGAGATTTTCTCTACAGCGTCAATCAGAATGATGTCTGGAACCTTCAGATGGAAGGGTTGAACGATGCGGTCGATCCAGTGAAATTGACGGAGCGCTTGATTTTCTTTCCCCACGCGTTCATCATTAACCTCACTCCACTTGTTTTCCTCCTGTCTGTTTTGGGCTTGGTTTGGGCCGTTTGGAAAAAGCGGCTGGAGCGAACCCAACTGATCTGGTTATTGCCTTTCCTGATCCTTTCGGTCGTTTTCGTGCAAAAGGCATATGAGGGAACGTTCATGCTTCAGCAGCGGTTCGTCATAACTTGGGTGGTATTGTTCCTGCCATTCACTGCCTTGATCTTTGTCCATCAAGGCTATCGCAGGTTCAAGTTGATTATCATGTCGGCTGTTGTGGCGCTCATCATTCCCCTGTCGTTCTGCTGGGGATTGATGCGTCCGAATAAGGTGTTCGGGGATTCAAACTTTGGCCTCGCGTTGGAGAATGTGACCTTGAGTGAAGCAAGGGAAATGGAGGCCATACCGAGGTTGCGGCACCCACAAACGTTGGAGTTGATCCGCGTGATCAATGAAAGCCTGATACCATCAGATGGGTTGATCTTTGATCATTTCGGTTGGGACCGAACATTTTACGCGGCCTTGCAATCGGAAACGCGGGGTTACATAACCAACAGTGCGAAGCATGGTGAGATAGATTTTGAAAATTTGAAACGCTATGTTTCCGAACATCCGAACGGACTTATTGTGCTAAGCAGGTCGGGAAAGTTGACCAATCGCGCTCAACCACATGAATCGATGATTCATTGGAATGAGTCGGGACAGACGCTATCACTTACGGAATTGCTCGATATCAACGAGGAGAAACTATT
>CAMCFW010000053.1 GCA_945874195.1 Chryseobacterium gleum | reverse complement strand
GGGGGTCGCAGGATCATGCCCTGCTGGGCCCACGAAACGCCTCCATTTTGGGGGCGTTTTCTGTTTAATGCCACTTGAAAGGATTATTGTTTTCTTTGAAAAATAAACTTAACGCAACCGAATGAAGTATTTACTGACCATTGGATTTCTGGCCACAACATGTTTGTTATCTGCACAGAACGGAATAATTGTGACCGAACAGATAGTGGCTATGGAGGGCATCAGCCGCAATAGCCTGACCGTGTTCGTGAAGGAGGCCAACACCGAAGACATTAAAAAAGCATGGAAGAAACAACTGAAGGACCTGAAAGGAAAGGTGAATGACAAGACCTTCATTTTTGCGGACGATTGTAAGGTGAAGGAAATGGGCGACAACACATTTGATGTCTATTCTGTGGTGGAAGAGGCAACGGCAGAAGGTGTAAAACTCGTTGTGGCCTTCGATCTAGGTGGAGCGTATCTGAGCACGGCCAACCATCCCGAAAAATATCCGGTGGGCGAAAAGATTCTACGCGACTTTGCAGTGGAACAGACCAAGGAAGTGGTCCGGGTCCGGATTGCCGCTAAAGCGGCCGAGTTGAGTGGCTTTGAAAAGGAACTCGCAGGGTTGGTAAGCGAAAAGGCTAGTTTGGAAAAAGACATTGTCGACTGTCAGAAAAAAATAGAAGAGGCCAATACGAACATTGGTAAGAATGTTGGCAATCAGGCCAATAAGCAAAAGGAGATAAACAGCATGAAGACCCTTCTCACCGAATTGGAGGTGAAGCTGAAGGCAATCAACTGACCAAATTGAAGGCGGCCAATGGTCGCCTTTTTTGAACCCACAGAATATGAGGCCACTTTCACTCTGTCTGGCATTGATACTGACCGCTGCAAGCGGTACGGCCCAGAATTCGGAAAGCCCATACAATTTCAATTGGAAAAAGGACCTCGTTTATTCCTCTGGCGCAGGTCTGCTCGCGGCTGGTGGTCTTTTCACCCGCTACCAGACCCGCCCGTTCACCATGGCTCAGGTCAACTCTCTTGACGCTTACGACCTTCCAGGATTTGACCGAAGCGCAACCAAGAACTGGAACCCCAAGGCCGACCTTGCCAGCGATGTGCTTCTTTATGGCTGTGTGACACTTCCCGCGCTTATGATCATAGACCGGGATGCGAGAAAGGATTTCCTTGTTGTCGGATTCATTTACGCGGAGGTGGCCATGCTTACGCTTGGTGTTACCGAAATGACCAAAGGTCTGGTCAAACGACCGAGGCCTTACGCCTACAATTCTTCGGTGGACATGGATACCCGCAGCGACCGGGATGCCCGTCTTTCGTTCTTCTCAGGCCACACATCCATGACGGCCGCCATTTGTTTCACAACCGCCAAGGTGTTCTCTGATTATTCTGACAATCGCACCCACGAAGCGTTGGTCTGGACGGGTGCTGTCATCGTTCCTGCAGTCACCGGCTACTTGAGATACAATGCCGGCAAACACTTTCCGAGCGACATCATTGCCGGCTATTTCATCGGTGGCGCGGTGGGCTATCTTGTTCCTTGGCTACATCGGAGAAAGCTTGTTGTCAAAGGATTGAGCGTTTCGCCATTTTCGACAGGAGATGGTGCCGGATTGTACCTGAGCTACAGGTTATGATGTTCCAATAAGCCATTTTCCAACTGGTCGAAACAAACGTAAATGGCGTTCAATAGTCTGACCTTCCTCATCTTCCTCTCCTCGGTTTTTGCCGTTTATTGGGGACTTAACGGACGGCTGCGGCTTCAGAACCTGTTCCTGTTGGTGGTCAGCTACGTCTTCTACGGTTGGTGGGACTGGCGTTTCCTATTGCTGATGGCCCTGAGCTCCGCCATCGACTTCCTTGCCGGATTGCGATTGGGATCCGAGCAAGGCCCCAAAAAGCGGAAGATGTGGCTCACCGTGAGTGTGGTCGCGAATCTGGGGCTTCTGGGTTTTTTCAAATACTTCAACTTCTTCATAGAAAGTGCCAAAGTGCTGCTCACTTCCATTGGGCTGCCCACTTCGATAGAGTCGCTGAACATCATTCTTCCCGTTGGAATCAGTTTCTACACGTTCCAGACGCTTAGCTACACCATTGATGTTTATCGGAAACAACTTACGCCAACCAGAAGCTTGGCTGAATTCTTTGCTTTTGTAAGCTTTTTTCCGCAACTGGTGGCGGGTCCGATCGAGCGCGCATCGCACCTTCTTCCTCAATTCGAACGCGAACGCAAATTCGATCGGAAGTTGGCCACCAATGGCATGCGGCTCATTCTGTGGGGGCTATTCAAGAAGATGGTCATTGCCGATCGGGTAGCAATTATCGTTGAACAACTGTATGCCGACCCGGCCGGTTGCGACAGCATCATGGCATTGATGGCGGGGGCGCTTTTCGCTTATCAGGTCTATTGTGATTTTTCCGGTTATTCAGATATTGCCATTGGAGCGGGAAGATTGCTTGGTTTTGAACTGACGCGGAATTTCATTACCCCATTTCTGTCCACTTCCATGACCGAGTTCTGGCAGCGTTGGCACCTCAGCCTGAGCACGTGGTTCCGAGACTACCTATACATTCCGTTAGGGGGAAGTCACGGCTCAAGGGGACGTATCGTGCTGAATCTGTTCATCATATTTGCGGTCAGTGGTTTATGGCACGGGGCCGATTTCCACTATGTGTTGTGGGGCGTCATGTGTTCCATTCCCCTGATCATTGAACGACTTTTTGGCATCCGAAAAATTGGTCAACCCGCCACTTTCCTAGTGTTCTGTCTTTTATTAATCATGTTCCGCTCCTCCGGAGTGAGCAGTGCGCTTGACATGTATGGTCAAATTCTGGCCTTCCAATTCAATGGTGCCAGTTCGATTGAAAGTCTGGATCTCAATGTTTGGGAGACCGCCTATACGTTCTCGTTCCTTTTGGTTTTTGTGATTGCAGAGTCGATTTTAGGAAAAGTTGATTTTGATGAATCCATTTCGAAACTCAAATCCGTTTGGCGATGGACGGTCTATTACGCCATTCTACTCGCCATCGTTTTGTTCGGGGTAATGGACAATGCGCCACAATTCATCTATTTCCAGTTCTGAGCGATGAAGAAATTCCTGAAACATGTCTTCATCGCAAGTGTCCCGGTCGTGTTGGCCATCATCGTACTGTTCTGCGTTCCGCTCGATAGGAAGTTCGCCTACTCCTACATCAAGGGCGATTGTTCGGGTCACGGAACGTGGGTGCATGATCGCATGTTCGCGAACCCCGAACCGATAGACGTGGCGTTCCTTGGCACCTCTGCCACTTGGAATGCGGTGGACGACCGAGCGTTGACCACCATGATCTCTGACCATTCGGGAAAACCCGTCAACGTGGTCAACTTGGGTTATTGCCGATTGGGGGCTACTTTGAACGTGCTGTTTGTAGAGGAACTGATCGCGCACCGCAAACCCAAGCATATCGTGATCGAGGTATTGCCGCGGCCACCACTCGCAAGCCACCCGATCTACGGACATCTTGCTTCTGCCGGTCTATTGATCGACCCGCCAACCAGACTTTATCAAGGTTATCCTGCTGACCTGTTGCTCGGACTCACCACGAGACTGGATCACGTGCGGCATCAGTTGGTTCCGGACACCGACTATAATGTGGACACAACACTTTTCGGGTTTGGAAACAACCCTCATTTGGCCGACTTGACGGAAATGGAAAAGACGAAGGACAATTGGTCGAAAAAAGACCCCTTGCGCGCGCCATCCGTGCAGGACAACATCAGCCTGCATCTTTACTGGGAATGTCTAGATCACATCGTCAGATTGTGTCAGGAACGGAACGTTCGTCTATCATTCTTATTCATAAACAGCTACGGAAGACCCGTTGATTATCCCGTTTTCAAAGACCGATTGACGCAGTTGGCGCCCCTTTGGCTGCCGCCTGATTCAATCCTTCAGAAGCCGTCAAATTACTTCGATCCCGGACACTTGAACCGGGACGGTGCGGCCGAACTCACCCCTTACCTTTTCAATCAACTTTCTCAGTTCGAGTACTGACCCAACAGCTGCATCAGTTCGTTCAGTTTTGGAGTAAGTACAATATCGGTACGCCTGTTCTTAGCGCGGCCCTCCTTGGTTGAATTGTCGCCCCTTGGTGTATGTTCGCCTTTACCCGAAGCTGTTATCCGTTGCGGGTCAACCCCTTTTCCCTGAAGCAATCTGACCACAGAAACCGAACGCGCCACGCTTAGGTCCCAGTTGTCCTTGAACCGGTTCGTACTGATCGGAATGCTGTCCGTGTGACCCTCGATCGCCATGCTGATGTCGGTATTCTTTATCATTACCTGCGCGATCTTCTGAAGCGCCTCAACTCCTTTGGGCTCCACCACATCGCTACCCGATTTGAACAACAGCTTGTCGCTCATGGATACATACACTTTTCCATCGCGCATTTCAACGCTCAATTCGTCCGCATCAAATCCCATCAACGCATCTTTCACCCGCTTGGAAAGTGCATTCATCAGCTCGTCCTGTTTCTTCACGATCTCCTCCAGCGCTTTCAATCGCTCCTCGCGGTTCCGAAGTGTTGTTTCCTTCTCCTCCAACTCCTTCTGTTTGGCTGCCAGATCGCTGCTCAATCCTGCAACCTGCGCACCCGATGACAGCTTCAATTGGTCATAGGCCGTCTTACCGTTCGTCACCTCCTGATTCAGGTCGGCCACTTGCTTCTGGGTCGATTCAAGCTGTTCTTTGGTCTTGGCAAGGTCGCTCTCTGTTGCTTTGAGGGTTCCTTCCAGATCAGATGTTCTGACACACAGTGAGTCCCGTTCAACTACAGCCTCTTTGAATTTCTTTGACTGGAAGAACTGCTGGCCTTCTGTATACGGTTCACCACACGGTTTTACGGACGCGCAAGAGGAAATCATCGCGGTTGCCGCAACTGCTAAAAGGATACCATTGATTCTATTACCGATCATGACTTTCGTGTTTTATTTACAGACCAAAATTATCTCCATGGTGGGGCAGATATGCCCATACGATGGAATGTTATCCACCACAGATATTTGATAGCTGCCTAAATGAACAATCGAAGAACCGGTCTAGGAGGAGGCGAACGGGCATTTTTGTAATTTGCGTCAGACAACCAGTGCGTAATTGTTGCGTACTGAAACCCTAGGACCCCTCCATGCAACCACTTAGGTCGCTTTTCTACTTATCATTCCTTTTGCTGTTGGTATTGTCCGCACAGGGACAAGAGTGCGGCATCATCTACGTGTCCCCTTCAGGCGCTGCGGGCGGACTCACAGGTACACGGGCAAATCCAGCTTCGTTAACGCATGCACTTACGCTTGCAAATCCCACGAATAATGTGCTCTGGCTGGCGTCTGGAACGTACCCTATTACGAGCACCATCAGTATCCCCAACAACATTACCATAGAAGGCGGCTTCACTATTGGAACCTGGATAAAGAGCAACGGAACCCCGACCATCTTGGCTCGCGATGCCAATGGCGTATTGCCCACTCCGGCCAACGCGTTAGTGGGTTTTGCGGGACTAATGGCTACAGGATTCCGACTTCAGGATCTCACGATAACGGTAGCCCCGGCTCCTGCTGCCGGAATTTCTGTCTACGGAATCTATCTCAACGCCTGCACCAACTACAATATCGTTCGATGTGAGGTGACGACTGGGGCTGGTGGATCCGGTTTGCCCGGAACACCGGGGGCTTTAGGAGTTGCCGGGGCTGCTGGCGCTGCGGGATTACCATGGGGATATGAGAACGCTCCTCCTCCAGGTGGGGTCGGTGGAGCAGGAGGAAGTGTCGGTGGAAACGGGGGTTCAGGAGCAAGGCATAGCCCGAACGCAACATCGAACGGTTCAGCCGGAGTCGGTGCCTGCGGTGGGGCAGGTGGAAATACTGGCGATGGCCCCGCATGCGGTTGTGGTCTGTTTGGAACAAGCAATAATAGCGGCTGTGGTGGTTCTGCCCCGACAGCCGGTCTGACTGGTGGCGCAGGAACTGCTGGAAGCGTAGGAACTATCGGTGGGCCTGGAGCATTCGCAGCGGGTTACTACACACTTGGCGGGCCTGGCGGAAACGGCACAGCAGGCGGAGACGGCTGCGGTGGCGGTGGCGGTGGCGGTGGCGCAGGTCGCCAACAGAACGGACAGGATGAAGTAGGCGGCAGCGGTGGTGGCGGTGGCGGTGGCGGCTTCGGTGGCGGTGGCGGCATTGGCGGTACCGGTGGCGGTGGTTCATTTGCAATTTTCCTGTGGAGCAATGGTGCTGGTGGCGCAATAACCGATTGCTTTTTGAACGCTGGCCCCGGTGGGGTCGGAGGAATTGGAGGTGCAGGAGGCGCAGGAGGCGCTGGTGGTGCCAGTGGTGCTGGCGGACCAGGTTACGGATGTGGAATCAGCAATGGTGCGGCTGGTGGAGCAGGTGGTGCAGGGGGCGCAGGCGGGCCGGGCGGAACAGGTGCCACAGGGCCATCTTCTCCCTTGGAACAACAAGGCGCGGGAACACCCGTCACCTCTTCAGGAATTGTAGCAGTTCCAGGAAATCCACCCATTATCTCTGTGGACAATTACGGATGCACAAACTCGGAGGTCACATTTTCAGCAACTGGATCAGGGGCTTGGAACTTTGGATCAGGGGCAAATCCACAAACTGCAAACGGCAGCGGCCCGATCGCGGTGACCTATCCCACCACTGGACGCAGAACTATTACTTTCAATGGGATAACCTTCACGGATTTCATCGGCATTTTCAACAGTGGGCCGACCTTGCCGACCATAACTCCTGCAAATGGAACAGTGGATGCGGGATGTCCCAATCAATTCTCAACCACATTGGTCGGAAGCCAATACGACTGGGATTTTGGTCCTGCGGCCAACCCGGCCACCGAATCAGGCCCGAACATTACAACAACAACCGATGTGTACTTCAGTATACCTGGAACTTATTGGGTGAAGGTGACCGTGCTTACTGCGTGCTGCGGTCCAGTTACGGATTCTACCCAGGTGACCGTTCAGGCCAACATTTATGATGTGTCGCTAACGGCAAGCACCACATCCATTTGCGATGGCGACCCCATTACGTTTACCGTTAATCCTTCAACTTATGATAATTACGAGTTTTTCATCAACGGACTTTCGGTTCAGAATGGGGCGATTAACGTATTCACAAGTTCATCTATCCAACAGGGAGATAGCATTTATGTAGAGGCATTTGTTGGAAGTTGCTTCGCCAATCCGAGCGATACGATCGTTCCGACCGTTAACCCGATTCCAACGGTTTCGTTGACATCGGATGACCCGGACAATGAGATCTGTGCAGGCGAAACCATCACGTTCACTGCTAGCCCGGCCGGATTGGACAATTATGAGTTCTTCAATGGCTTAGCATCTCTTCAAAACGGGGCAAGCGCCATCCTATTCGGCACCGTTCCAGTAAACAACAGCATCACGGTGGTAGCAACAGACAATGGCTGTCCGAGTACAGCGAGCAATGCGATCGTTACACAAGTAAACCCGATACCAACCGTCACCGTAGTCAGTTCTGACCTTGACAATAGTATTTGTGTAGGGGATAATGTCATATTCACCGCGCTTCCGTTGGGATTGGCCGATTATGAATTTTTCGAAGGTGTGGCCTCAGTTCAAACGGGAGCATCGAACATTTATCAGCCAAGTTCGCTTGTGACCGGAACCTCTGTTTCAGTTATTGGAACAAGTGTGGACGGTTGTGTGAGCGATGCAAGCAATGTGATAACCACCACGGTGAATCCATATCCTTCGGTCACGTTGAGCAGTTCGGATCCTGACAACGAGATCTGCCAGGGAGAGTCTATCACATTCACCGCCAACCCGGCCGGAATAGATAGTTATGAGTTCTTTGACGGAGCAACTACTGTGCAGAATTCCGCATCAGCATCTTGGACAACAACGGGCCTGGCAACCGGAAACAGCATCATGGTCGAAGCAACCGACCTTGGCTGCACCAGCGTTGCCAGTGCGGCCATTGCCACGGTCATCATTCCTGCCCCGACAGTCGATCCAGGATCGGACATTGACAACTGCATCGATGGACCGGATGTTACACTCAGCGGATTCACTCCTGCGGGGGGAACATGGACCGGCACCGGAGTAACCAACCCGACAGGGATCTTTTCGCCATCG
The DNA here is from genome assembly GCA_945874195.1 of Chryseobacterium gleum. GTDB lineage: Bacteria > Bacteroidota > Bacteroidia > UBA10329 > UBA10329 > UBA10329. Next base: position 1,511 of record CAMCFW010000053.1, on the reverse strand, counting down.
TCTGCCGGTGTGGGTAGTTTCACGCTTTCCTATGCGGTCTCGAATACAAATTGTACCACAACAGAAACGATCGTGGCCAATGTTCATGCGCTTCCAAACGTTGATGCTGGCACTTACGGACCAGTTTGTCTTGGCGAAAGTGTCAATCTGAATGCAACCGGGGCGGTCAGCTACGTTTGGTCTCCGGCCACAGGTTTGAGTGGTTCAACCATTTCGAATCCTGTTTCTACACCAACGGCAACCATAAATTACACCGTTACTGGAACAGACGCGAATGGCTGCGTGAATACGAATGTCACTACTGTAAACGTGGAACCTGTCCCGACAGTAATTTTAGCGGGGGAAGACGTTTGTCTTGATGACACCACGAATTTCATCAACCTTTCGGTTCCTTCAACCGGAGTAGGTTATTCTTGGTCTTTCGGAAATGGTCAGACCTCTACTGTTCAAAACCCAACTGAACTGTACGCGACCCCCGGAATCTACGATGTAAGCCTTATTGTTACACTTGGGAATTGTTCAGCGACTGGAAGTATCAGTATAACCGTCAATCCGAAGCCGACACCACTTTATTTGGCCACCCCCGATTATACCTCGGCACTTGAACCGCTCATTCAATTTGAAGACCTAAGCCTGAATGCAATATCTTGGAGTTGGGATTTCGGTGACTTCTCGGGCCTATCAGACGAACAAGACCCAAGTCATTTATTTCCTGACACAGGCTACCATGTCATCACACTCACGGTAACCAACACCTTCGGCTGCACCGATTCAATACGCGATTCAATTTTCGTCTCTCCGTTTACCACTCTCTATGTGCCATCTGCATTTACGCCCGATCGAGACCGCATCAACGATGTGTTCTATGCTTATGGGGCGGATATTTTTGCTATCGATTTCAGGGTTTTCGATCGATGGGGAAAGCAATTGTTCTTCACTGATGACATTATGGTAGGTTGGAATGGAACAGATGGTAAAACCGGCAAAGAGGTAAAGAGTGGATTATATGTCTATCAGGTCATTTACGAAGATTTTCGCGGAAGACAATTGAAAAAACTCGGCACCGTATCGCTTATCCGTTAAGCCCTTTCATGCTCAGCGCGATCCGTTTCCGCGCCACATCCACTTCCAACACTCGCACCCTGACGTGCTGATGCACCGACACTGCTTCGGTAGGTTCTTTGATGAACCGGTCGGCCAGTTGTGACACATGAACCAGCCCGTCCTGCTTGGCGCCCACGTCCACAAAAGCCCCAAAGGCCGTGATGTTGGTGACGATGCCGGGCAGTTCCATGCCGGGAATCAGGTCGTTGATGGACTTGATGTGCTCATCGAACTCAAACAGCTTGATGATGCGCCTTGGGTCGCGGCCCGGTTTCAGGAGTTCTTCGCGGATGTCGTGTAGCGTGGGCAGGCCGACATCGTCCGAGACATACTTGCTCAGGTCAATGGCGCTGACCAATGCCTCGTTGCCCAGCAATTCGGCCACGCTCACCTTCAGGTCTTTCGCC
>CAMCFW010000052.1 GCA_945874195.1 Chryseobacterium gleum | reverse complement strand
CGGTGCTTTTCATGACGATAGTTTTTAAGTACATCAGCAAAGCAACACCCCCAGACCGTAAGCTATTTACGGACAGAATTTTTATCTGAAAAAAAATCGATCGGGTCAGAATCGCCACAAATCTTAGTTTTGTTTGAATCCTAAAGACTTAAACCAATACTATGGCAGACCACATTTGGTATCAACATTACGGAGCGGGAGTTCCTCGGGAAATTAACCCCGACAGTTATCCATCGATCGTTGCAGCTTTCGAGGAAAGTTGCATCAAGTATGGCGATAAGATCGCCTTCGAGAACATGGGGGTCACCATGACCTTCAGCGAACTGAAACAGCGGTCGGAGAATTTTGCCGCTTGGATTCAGAACAATACAGAATTGAAGCCAGGCGATAGGATCGCTATTCAGATGCCCAACCTGCTGCAATATCCGATCTGCATTTACGGATCGCTGCTGGCCGGAATGGTGGTTGTGAACGTGAATCCGCTCTACACCTCGCGCGAAATGGAGCACCAATTCAACGATTCTGGTGCAAAGGCAGTGGTCATTGTGGCTAATTTCTGTGGAGAGTTGGAAGAATGTCTTTCTAAGACCGGATTGAAACACGTTATCGTTACACGGATCCCAGACCTGTTTCCTCAACCAAAGCAGTTCATTGTGAATCTGGTGCTGAACCACGTGAAGAAAATGGTTCCGAAGTTCAATATTCCGAACACCATCGATTTCCGTGAGGTGGTAAAAGACCGAGGAGTGAAACCCAGGTCTGTTGTCATCAAGAACACCGATACGGCCTTCCTTCAATACACAGGCGGAACAACAGGGGTTTCGAAAGGTGCAATTCTCACCCATCGGAACGTAATTGCCAATATGGAGCAGATGCGCGGATTGATGGGCGACATCATCAAAGAAGGCGAGGAGATCATCATTACCCCTCTGCCCATGTACCATATTTTTTCGCTGACGGTCAACTGCTTGGCGTTCATCTGCATGGGGGGCAAGAACGTGCTCATCACCAATCCGCGCGATATGCCGGCCTTTGTTAAGGAATTGAAGAAGCACCGATGGACGGTTCTCACCGGTGTGAACACACTTTTCAACGGATTGCTGAACAATGAGGAGTTCAAGAAATTGGATTTCAGTTCTGTAAAATTGGTCATCGGTGGGGCCATGGCCATACAGCGCGTGGTGGCCGAACGATGGCGAGAAGTGACAGGAAATCTGCTGGTAGAAGGATACGGTCTTACCGAAAGTTCTCCAGTGGCATCTGCTAATCCGATAGATGGAAGAGCACGAATTGGAACGATCGGAGTTCCAGTGGCATCAACCGACATGAAACTGTGCGATGAAAATGGAAAGGAAGTGGCCGTTGGCGAACGCGGAGAGATCAATATCAAAGGCCCTCAGGTTATGCAGGGTTACTACAACAAGCCCGAAGAAACGGCCGACGTGCTCAAAGACGGATGGCTGCGCACAGGCGATGTGGCCGTGATGAGTGAGGACGGTTACTTCACCATTGTGGACCGCATCAAGGACATGATCATCGTATCGGGCTTCAATGTATATCCCAATGAGGTGGAAGATGTGATCGCTTCTCATCCGAAGGTGCTCGAAGTGGCAGCCATTGGTGTTTCTGACGACAAGTCTACCGAAGCCGTGAAGGTCTTCATCGTAAAGAAGGACCCGAGCCTGACTGAACAGGAGATCCGCGATTTCTGTGATCAGAACATGACAGGCTATAAGAAGCCTAAGCACATTGCTTTCCGCGCAGAACTGCCCAAGACCCCGGTCGGTAAGATACTGCGAAGAGCTTTGCGAGAGGAAGAAGCCAAAGTTTGATACTTGTGAGTTGAATGAAAAAGAAAAGGGCTTTCTGATCTGTCAGAAAGCCCTTTTTAACCTAAACGGGTGGTACAATTATCGTATCACCTGAACCTTGGCTGCTTCTGGACCTTTCAGGCCAGGTTGAATCTCGTAGCTCACCATGTTATTCTCCTTTATTTCTTCCAACGTGTTGTTTATGTGAACGAACACGCTATCGTTCGTTTCCGAATCCTTGATGAATCCGTATCCTTTATCGTGATTGAAAAACGACACAACACCTTTTCTCACAGGATCGTGGTCTGAATCTTCCTTCTTTGGAATACCAAGTTCGATGTCAGCGGCATTGATGATGGCCTTCTTTTTCATCGGGTCTGGCGGAGTGTTGGTGATCATGCCGTTCTCATCCACATAAGCGATCATGTCGTCAAAGCTTGACGGACCTCCGTCTTTACGGGCGATGCGCTTTTCTTCCTTGTCCTTACGTTTCTTATCGCGCTTCTTCTCTCTTTCCTTCTTACCGAATGTTTCCTGTGATCGACCCATTTATTTTTTGGTGCTGTTTTTTTTAGTGCATTTTGGTTGATGATGACTGAAAAATCACACACAGCTTCGGAATGAACCGAGAACTAAACGCGATGTCAGCAGAGGTAAGAAACCAAAATATCCGACCAATGTGGTGCAAAGGTAATAAACCTATCGCGCTCCGATCAGTGTGTAGTTGCTTCAAAGTCCTTCACTGCGTCAAACTTGGGTTCAATTGCCCACTTCCCTGTCTTATCGATGAATCCCCATTTCTCACCCTGTTGGGCCGCTGCATAGCCGTTCTTGAAATCGCGGACTTTGGAAAACTCCTGCGGGATGACCAATTTCCCTGTCTTATCAATGAACCCCACTTTTTCTGCCGATTTGCAATAGGCCAATCCGTCAGAAAAATCACCGAACGAATCTGCCGAAGGCGTAGCTATCGTTTTTCCTGTCTTGTCAACAAAGGTCCAATTTCCAGATTTTACGCGGGCCAATCCGTTCGAAAAATCTTTCGTAGTCTCATATTTAGCTTCAATAACCCAATTTCCTTTCTTATCGATGAAACCGGTTTGGCCAGCAGTGTTTTTTGCCCATGCCATTCCTTCAGAGAAATAACCGACCGATTTAAAGCTTGGTACAATGGCAACTGACCCATCGGTAGAAATGAAGCCCCAAACAGCTCCAACTCGAATCGGAGCTAGTCCTTCAGAAAACCGTCTCACATCAACAAGTTCAAGCAGGTCTAATTGTTTCTCATTTCCTGTTCTGTCAACGATGTAGAATTTCTTGTCTTTTGCCACAACACCATGATTACTATCAAATTCTCGAGCTTTATCGTAAACTGCGGGTACAACCAGTTTTCCTTCAGTATTCATGTATCCCCAGTCATTTTTCACTTGAACAGGGGCCATACCATCCCTAAATCCCTTTGGGTCAAAACCCTTAAAATTCATCAAGACAAACTTATCCAGCTCTGTTTTTAATTCCTCTCCATCAGTTTGGATAAAAAAGAAGGATTTTCTTGATTTATCGTACGGAGATGGTGCTAATCCATCTTCAGTAAATGGATTGCAAATTCGATAACTGGGTTGAATGACGAACTCACCTTCAGGATTGATATAACCCCAAAGTACAGAACCCACGGGTTTAGCTTGCGCCAATGGAGATTGAGCAAACAATTGACCGGCCATGATCAGGGCCGCGAGGATAGAGAGTGTTGTTTTCATGGTTTAGGTTTGATGTTGTAAAATTAACGGAAGCAAGTAACCACTAACAATCCAATTTTGAACAGTTCATCCCAAAAGGAACTTAGGCTCAATCACCTCAACCTTATCTCCGAAAGACCGTATCGTGGCATTCAGTTCGTAACTAGGGATCACTTTCAGTTCCACGGTCAGTCCGTCTGCATTCTCCTTGATGATCTTCTGGGTGGGATGGAGCGGTTGCGCCTTCACGTAGCGGCCTTCCTGCGGAGCGAATTTCAACACCACCTTTTCGGGCTTTCCTCCTGCCGTGATGCCAAAACTGTATTTGAAAAGCACTTCGGGGTCAAAGTTCCTGTCAACGGTGAAGTAGTTCTCGCGGAGCGAAAGATCCGAGATGCGGTCGAGCCCGAAGGTCTTCACCTTCTTGGCCTCCACGTCCATGCCGATCACGTACCAACGGTTGCGGTATTCCTTCAACAGGTAGGGGTGAAGCAGGCGTTCGCTCTCACTTTCATCCACGAATGAAAGGTAGCGGAACCGGACTTCGCGCGTTTCCTTGATGGCCTGCAAAAGCAGCGGTAGGTGCTCCGTGCCCTTTGCCACGGGCGTGTTCTCAAACTGCACGAAGCGCTCGATGGCATCGTCCTGCATTTCGGGTGATATGTTCAGTCGGTCGAAGATCTTCTGGATGGCTGCACCGAACTGATCGAAGATGGCCAGGTCCTTGAACTGGAACAGCGTGGTGGCCGCAAAACGGATGGCCTCCTTGTCCTCTTCGCTCAGGCTTATTTCCTTGATGGTGTAGTTCGGGTCTTCGTAGTGGTAACCCTTTTCCAACTTGGAATAGGCGATGGGCGCGTAGTAGCCCAATTCGCCCTCGTTCTTCATGGCCCACATGTCCTTTTCTATGGTGCTGATGGAAATGCGTTCGCCCGAACTGCCGTAAAGCGCCTGTTCGCAGGCATATTGCAGGTCTTCCTTGGTGGGGAAACGTCTGCCCTTGTTGGTCAGACAGTCGTCAATGATGCGGTAGCGGAGAAGGGCGTACTTATTGGCTGGCATGCTTCAAATTTAGAACACAGATCGGACGGATTGAACTGATGCTTGCTGATTTCTTTCGTTCATGTTGAAATAAAAAAGCCAGTCATCTCTTTCGACAACTGGCTTTAAACCAATAGGATTTATCCTGTCAGATCATTCAGATCCTCGTTCTATTTCCAAAGTGGGCTCGGATATTTTCCTTCGTCAACCAACTTTTGGAATGCTTCAACCACCACAGGTCGGTCTTCAATGTAGGTGACGCCATACCAACGGTCGTTGCTCGTAAGGATCGGGAATTTGGCATCACCAGAGGCGATCAGCGTATCGGCCACCAACGGAATGAAGAACTCAGCCTTCGGATTCTCGCGGTTCTCGCGCACAAAATCGATGAACATCTGGCGGCTCGTTTCGAAGATGTTCGGATGGAAACCCCAGAAATTCATGGAAACCACCGAACCGGGATCCACTTCGTGCGTGGCATCGCCTTCGTGATAGATCACCTTCTTGCCTTCCCAATGTATCTTGGTGCGTTCATCGATCTTCGCCAGGTTGTTGTTCTCATCGGCCACACATACGCCACGGCTCACTTGTCCGTGTTCGCTTAGGGTGTTGCGCAACACGTAGCCAACCATCGTGTAGGTGTCTTCGGTGCAGCGGTTCTTCAGGAAATCGGCCACCTGATGAAAGCCATCCGCACCGTAGAAGTCGTCCGCATTGATGACCGCGAATGGCTCGTTGATCACATTATGCGCCACAAGGACCGCATGCATGGTTCCCCACGGTTTTTCGCGGTGCGGCAGATCGGTGATGCCTTCCACTGGCGTGTTCACATCCTGATAGGCGTAGGCGATATCGATCTTGTCTTCGAATTTACCCGTGAAACGCTCCTTGAATTCATCCGCAAAACTTTCGCGGATAACGAATACCACCTTACCGAAACCGGCCTGAATGGCATCGTAAATGGAGTATTCAATGATGGTTTCCCCGTTGGGGCCAAGCGGGTCTATCTGTTTCAGTCCGCCATATCGGCTTCCCATTCCTGCGGCAAGTATCAGTAGTGTCGGTTTCATTTGGCTTTGATTGTGGCGCGAATATAGGAACCGCGGATCGTTTGCGTGATTACCGTAGGTTTTTCCGTTAACCGTTGGTTGTTGATATATCGATGAATTAGGAATGAACGGACGTGTTTTTAGGTTCTACTTTTCATCATGCAACTAACCTCTCTCGACTGGGCCATCATTGCGGCCTTCCTTCTCATTTCGCTCATCATTGGAATCGTGGTTTCGCGCAAGGCGGGCACCAGTTCAGCAGAATTCTTCCTTTCGGGAAGGAACATGCCGTGGTGGCTTTTGGGAATATCCATGGTGGCGACAACGTTCTCGGCCGATACACCGAATCTTGTGACCGACATCGTTCGAAAGAATGGTGTTTCAGGCAATTGGGTGTGGTGGGCGTTCCTGCTTACAGGAATGTTGACGGTCTTTGTCTATTCCAAACTGTGGCGCAGGTCGGGACTGCTAACAGACCTTGAGTTTTACGAGATCCGCTATGGCGGGAAGAATGCTGCCTTTTTGCGCGGTTTCCGTGCGGTCTATCTCGGAGTAGTGTTCAACGTGCTTGTGATGGCCGGTGTTTGTCTTGCAGCCATCAAGATCGGTGGTGTTATGCTTGGCCTTAGTGCGATTGAAACGCTACTCATCACCAGTGTGGTCACGGTCATATACAGTTCCATTGGTGGTCTGCGAGGCGTGCTCTTCACGGATTTCTTCCAGTTCACATTGGCCATGGTCGGCACCATTTGGGCGGCCGTTGTGCTGCTCGATCTTCCGCAGGTGGGAGGGTTGGATGGACTTTTGGCGAATCAGGAAGTGGCATCGCTCACCAGTTTCTTCCCCGATTTTTCGAATACCGAAGCACTCATTCCCTTGCTCATACTGCCATTGGCGGTGCAGTGGTGGAGTGTGTGGTATCCCGGTGCCGAACCTGGTGGTGGAGGCTATATCGCGCAGCGAATGCTTGCCGCAAAGGACGAGCAGAATGCCATGGGCGCCACCTTGCTTTTCAATATTGCCCATTATGCACTGCGCCCTTGGCCGTGGATCATTGTGGCGCTCTGTTCCGTGATCGTGTTCCCAACGCTGGAGAGTATTCAGGCGGCATTTCCGCACATCGACCCGAGTATAGTAAATGACGACCTGGCTTATCCGGCCATGCTGACCTTCCTTCCGGCAGGATTGCTCGGGCTGGTCATCGCTTCGTTGGCATCGGCTTTCATGAGCACTATTTCCACTCACCTCAATTGGGGAAGTTCCTATGTGGTGAATGATTTCTATCAACGGTTCGTGAAACCCGATGCATCGGAAAAGGAACTTGTGATGGTCGGTAGGGTTTCGACCGTGCTGCTGATGGTGTTCGCTGCCTTGTTCGCCTTGGTGCTCACCAATGCGTTGCAGGCATTCAATATTCTGATGCAGATCGGGGCGGGCACGGGTGCCATATTCATTCTGCGTTGGTTCTGGTGGCGCATCAATGCTTGGACGGAGATCAGTGGTATGGTCATATCGTTCATCGTTGCGTTGGTGCTCGAAGTGATCGCCCCGAACTTGGTCCCACCGAACTTCAAGTTGGTGGTCGGTGTGGGCATTACGACCGTGGGCTGGCTTGCGGTCACGTTTCTCACACAACCTGAAACAGACGAGACGCTCAAAGCCTTCTGCAAACACGTGAACCCAACCGTGGGTTGGAAGGCGTATCGTTCTACTGATGTGGCCGTGGTCGGAAATCTACCGTTGCAGATACTCGGAATGTTCCTCGGATGCGTGGTGGTCTATGCCGCCCTGTTCGCCACGGGTTCGTTCATCTACGGCAATGATGTGATAGGTGGTGTGCTTGCTGTGGTCTCCGCAGGCTGTTTGGTTTTGCTGGCCAGGCTTTGGAAACGGTTTTAGTCACGGTTGAAGCATTAAATAGGGGTGAACATGCTCGATCGCATCAGAAAGTTTGAAAATGTGCACATCGTGCTGTGGTTGTTGAAAGACAGTTGTTGGGCAATGGATTGGCGCGCGGCCGGCATGGTCATGGTAGTGCCCACCATCGCCATGGCCATTTACATCAGTTGGCTAAGTCGGACCGCGCTGAAGGAACTGATCCACAACCTGGCCGTTTGTTCTTGGATCCTTGCCAACAGCATTTGGATGATCGGTGAGTTCTTTTTCAATGATCGTACCCGGCAATTTGCGCTTGTGTTCTTTATCCTTGGGCTTGGATTGATCGCTGGCTATTACCTCCGAACCTTCCTCCTGAAAAGGAAAAGCGTTTCCTGAAAAAAGAAGATCCCCGCCAAGCGTTGAGCAGGCGGGGACCTCAGTCAATCTTCAATAAGTCTTACTTCTGAATCACTACCTGTCTGACCACATTCAGGTCTTGGTTGTAGAACCGCACCGAATACTGGCCATTGTTCAGGCCTTGTAGATCCATGGTTGAATGGTTGCTGAAATTCGCCTGCGAATAGACAATCTGCCCCATGGTGTTGAACACCGATACTTTCATTGCTTGCTCCACATTTGAAATAAGTTGGAATACACCCGCGCTGGGGTTGGGGTAGAGAAGAAGCACGTTTCCTTTTTCGACCACTTCCTCCAAACCGACAAAAATCACGTTGTAGCACGATGAGGTGTCGGCACAACCATTGCCAGTGACCACCACCGCAAAGTTGCCCGAATTCGGGGCCAAGTAGGTTTGGCTTTCCGCACCCGGAATGATAGCATAGTTGTTATCGCAATCGAGCCACTGATAGCTGGCGCCACTAAGCACTGCCGCAAGTTCGTTCCCGTTCTGAATAACAGTTGTGTCTGGCAGTTCGACCACCGTGATCAACACCGAATCGGTATTGGCGCATAGCGTTGCATTATCCACCCCAACAACCGTGTAGTAGCTGGTTTCGGTTGGCACGAAGGCCACACCATCCAAGACCGGATTGTTCCACGTGTGGAGGTCGGCACCCGATCCGGTAAGTGTGACCGAATTGCCCGCACACACTGTTGTTTCGGAAGCATTGGCCTCGACCACTGGAAGTGCGTGGATGATGATGTCGGTCGGATTAACCGTGCCGATGGCCGGAGTGGCCGATGACACCACGCGGATGCGATAGGTTGAACCTGACGCAGCATCGGTCGGAATGGCGACCGTGATGCTACCGGATGTATTGGAAACAACAGAACCGATGTCGGTAGGATTGCCGAACCCTCCGTTCACATCAGATAGTTGGGCGGTGAAGGTGTTCGATCCGCTGAAACCACCCACCGCGTTGTAGCCGATGGTCGCTGTTTCGCCAGCGCAAAGTTCCAGGACGGAAACATCTGCCGTGATGATCTCAATACATGGATCTTCTTCAAGCGCGATCGCTTCTTCAATGTTGGTCAGGTTGCCACCGAAGTTGAGCACCACACCTGCGTTCCCATCTGTTCCTGCAACACCGGTGGGAGTTCCGCTTCCGCCCACACCGATGGTTCCTGCCGAACCGAGGTTGAATGACAGGTTGGAAGTATGGACGGTTGAGTTGTTACCCCAAACGCCATAGGCCGAACCGGCAGCGCCACCGCCACCGCCACCACTGTTTCCACCGGCACCACCATCGCCACCGTTTCCTCCTGATTGCGAGTCGCCATCTGCAAGTCCACCCGGACCGCCTGTTCCGCCAGGTGTTCCTGTTCCGCTGGTTCCACCATTGCCACCGCTTCCGCCAATTCCGAGATTGAAGTTGCAATCGATAAGCCAACAGGTGGAGGAAAGCATGAAGATGGCGGCACTGTTTCCACCCGAAACACCACCTGTGCCTGCTGCTGACGAGGCAATGCCGCCCGATCCGCCACCGCCACCACCGGCTCCATACGAGTCGGTTCCCGAATCGCAACCGCCCGATCCGCCACCGCCACCGCCACCCGTGCCGTTCGCACCGAGGGTGCCGTCTGCCGCGTTTGTGGATACCCAGTAGAAACCTACCAGGTTGGCCGAGCCTGTTGCACCTGCACCACCGGTGCCGTGTACGGTTTGCCCGTTGTTACCATTCTGTCCGGGATTGCATGTGCCTCCCCCAGCACCACGGTATCCGAAGCTGTTG
>CAMCFW010000051.1 GCA_945874195.1 Chryseobacterium gleum | reverse complement strand
GCGATTTCGAAATTGCAATTGAAGTACTTAGGAAACAAGGACAGAAAGTGGCTGCAAAGCGCTCTGACCGCGATGCCACAGAAGGAGTTGTAATCGGTAAGGACAATGGCAAAAAGGTCGTTCTCCTTTGCTTGAACTGCGAAACCGATTTCGTTGCTAAGAACGAAGGATTCACAGGCTTTGCCAACGACCTCTTGGATCTAGCATTGAACAATTCAGTGACAACCATCGATGCCCTTTATGCTTTGAGCTATAAGGATGCAACAGTGGCTGATGCCATTACTGAGCAGACCGGAAAGACAGGCGAAAAAGTTGAAGTGACCGGACTTGAGGTGATCGAAGCGCCAACAGTTGTTGCCTACAATCACCCAGGAAATAAAGTTTGCTCCATCGTAGGCCTCAACAAGGCCGGCTTTGAAGAGGCCGCTCGTGATGTGGCGATGCAGGCTGCCGCCATGGCTCCCATTGCATTGAACAAGGAGGCTGTTTCGCAAGCCATTATCGACAAAGAAGTTGAAATAGGTAAAGACCTTGCTATTCAGGAAGGAAAACCTGCCGATATGGCTGAGAAGATCGCTCTGGGCCGACTAGGCAAATTCTTCAAGGAGAACACCTTGCTCGAGCAAGCCTTCATTAAGGACAACAAGAAAAGTGTTGCTGAATATCTGAAATCGACCGACCCCCAGTTAACGGTCACAGAATTCAAGCGCTTTTCGCTTGGCAATTGATTAAACATTGAAAAGAGGATCTGATCCTCTTTTTTTTTGCCCACAATTTTTTAAGATCGCATAATGAAGATGAAATACAATAGGGTGCTTTTGAAACTCAGTGGCGAATCGCTGATGGGGAACAAGCAGTTTGGAATAGACCACGACCGTTTGAGCCAATATGCCAACGAGATCAAAGGAATTGTTGAGAGAGGAGTTGAAGTGGCCATCGTCATCGGTGGAGGAAACATCTTCAGAGGCATTCAAGCAGCCGAGGGTGGAATGGACCGCGTGCAGGGCGATTACATGGGAATGTTGGCCACTTTGATCAATAGCATGGCCTTGCAATCGGCACTGGAGAATATTGAAGTGCAGACACGCCTGATGTCGGCCATTAAAATGGACGAAATAGCTGAGCCGTTCATTCGCAGACGTGCGGTGCGACATCTCGAAAAAGGAATAGTTGTGATCTTCGGTGCGGGAACTGGCAACCCCTACTTCACCACAGATTCGGCAGCTTCGCTACGCGCCATTGAGGTTGAAGCGGATGTGATCCTGAAAGGAACGCGCGTGGATGGTATCTATACCGCTGACCCCGAGAAAGACAGCTCAGCCACTAAGTTTGAAACCATCAGCTTCAACGAAGTTTACGACCGAGGCTTGAAGGTGATGGACATGACCGCATTCACGCTCTGCAACGAGAATAAACTTCCGATCATCGTTTTCAACATGGACGAAGGTGGAAATCTTGCCCGCATTGTTGCCGGAGAAAGGGTAGGCACACTCGTTGAAGGCTGATCATAGAGAATCGCTATTTTTCGCCCAAATTTCAACCATGGAAGAAGATCTTCAGTTCGTTTTTGATTCGGCAAAAGAGGGAATGGAAAGCGCCATTGAGCGTTTGGAGACTGAATTGACCCGCATAAGGGCCGGAAAGGCAAGTCCGAACATGCTGGGTAGCGTGCAAGTTGAATACTATGGGTCGATGACGCCACTGAAGAACGTGGCCAACGTGAACACACCCGATTCAAAAACACTTCAGATCCAACCCTTCGAAAAGGGACTTTTGGAAGAAATTGAGAAAGGCATCATGCGCGCCAATCTAGGTTTCAACCCCATGAATGACGGCAAGGTGGTGCGTATCTCCATTCCACCACTGACCGAAGAAAGAAGACGAGATCTTGTGAAACAATCGAAGGCCGTTGCCGAACAAGCCAAGGTTTCTATTCGCAACGCCCGAAAGGATGCGAACGAAGAGATCCGAACATTGCAAAAGGACGGTCTGTCCGAAGATACCGCCAAATCTGCAGAAGGTGACATTCAGGAACTGACCACCAAATATTCCAATAAGGTCGATGCGCTCGTAGCTGAGAAGGAAGTGGACATCATGACCATTTAAGGTCAATCCAATTAAACGTGTTCTAGAAATATTTTTTTGAAAAGATGTGTCGTATTAATATACATCGTAATATTGCGATATTCTAATAATAACGATGGGAATTACACGAGCAGATCTTTTTACTGAGGCACAGAACGGCCTTGCAGCCAGTGCCAAGGCCTTGGCCCACCCTGCACGCATTGCCATTGTTCAGCACCTGCTGAGGACGAATGCCTGCATCAATGGCGACCTCGTGCAGGAACTGGGACTGGCCCAAGCCACCATCAGCCAGCATTTGAAGGAACTGAAGGACGCAGGTATTATTCAAGGAACCATTGAGGGCACCAGAATGAGCTACTGCATCAACCCCAAACGTTGGAACGAACTGAAAACACTCTTTGCCGACCTGTTCGACCTTTACAAGGGCGGTGAGGCGGGAGGCTGTTGCTGAGAAAAAAAATTTGAACTTAATCATCGCAATATTGCAATAATATAAACACAACTAAAATGAAACTTTCAGAAGTAAAACAAGCTTTGACAGGAATGAGCGAGATCACCTTCAAACTGGAGGATGGCACCACCGTGGCACCCCATTTCCATGTAACGGAAGTGGGCAACGTGGAGCGTCACTTCATCGATTGCGGAGGAACCATCCGCAAGGAACGCAGCGTGAATTTTCAACTCTACACCGCATCTGACTACGACCACCGATTGGCCGCACCCAAGTTGGTTTCGATCATCGAACTATCGGAACGGAAACTGGGCATTGAAGACGCTGAAGTGGAGGTGGAATACCAGGGAAGCACCATCGGCAAATACGGTCTGGAATGGAAGGGCGAATACTTTCTGCTCACCAACCGCTTCACCGATTGTTTGGCCAAGGACAACTGTGGCATTCCGCAGGAGAAGCCGCGGGTGCGTCTATCCGCCGTGGCACAGACTGAAGGCGGTTGTTGCACCCCGGGTGGAGGCTGCTGTTAATTCCTCAAATTCGAAAGCACATGAAGACATTGCTCATCATCGCGGCCATCGCTGCGATCCATTTGGAGAAACCCATCACAAACGAAGCGAACATGTATCCCGATCTTGAGAATTACCTGAAACAGGCCCTGACCGACACGGCCAACATTCCTGCTGAACGCAAGGAGGGTTTGAACGAATTGGCCGACTTCATTCAAGAACAGCGGGACGCGAAACAACCCGTTCAGCTCACATTCATCTGCACGCACAACAGCCGCAGAAGTCATTTCGGCCAGGTGTGGGCGGCCGTGGCAGCAGCCCATTTCGGGGTGGATGATGGACTGACGACCTTCTCAGGTGGAACGGAGGCCACGGCCTTCAATCCGCGTGCCGTAGCAGCTTTGCAACGCGCTGGTCTACAGGTGGAAAACCCAGGTGGCGACAATCCGAAATACACTGTTGGTTTTGCTAATGACAAAGCGGCATTAACCTGTTTCTCGAAGAAATATGACGATGCATCCAATCCACAGGGGCAATTTGCCGCCATCATGACCTGTTCGGATGCCGACCGCAACTGTCCGATCGTGCCTGGGGCCATTGCCCGCATTGCCATGCCCTACAACGACCCTAAAGCATTTGACGGCACCCGCGAAGAGGCTGCCAAATATGACGAGCGCTGTCGCCAGATCGCTTCCGAAATGCTCTACGTCATGAGCCGGGTGAAACCATGAAGGGCATCGGTTTCTTCGAACGGTATCTGACCGTTTGGGTACTCATCTGCATTGCAGCTGGCATTGCGCTTGGTGCCATTGCGGGCGATGGCATGAAGATCATTTCCAGAATGGAGATCGCCCATGTGAACATTCCTGTGGCGGTGCTCATCTGGCTGATGATCTATCCTATGATGGTGCAGATCGATTTCGTTTCGCTGCGCAAGGCGGGCGGCAACGTCAAGGGACTGAGTCTCACGCTGGTGGTGAACTGGGTAATCAAGCCCTTCACCATGGCCTTCTTTGCCTGGGTCTTCTTCGATAAGATCTATGCGGCTTGGCTCACACCCGAACAGGCCGATGAATATATTGCCGGGGCCATTCTGCTGGGCGCGGCACCTTGCACGGCCATGGTGTTCGTGTGGTCCTACCTCAGCGATGGTGACCCGAACTACACCCTAGTTCAGGTTTCGATAAACGACCTAGTGTTGCTCGTGCTTTTCGTACCCATCGTGCAGTTGCTCTTGGGCATCACCAACTTTGAGGTGCCCTACGATGTGCTGGTGACCTCCGTGGTGGCCTTTGTGGTCATTCCGCTGGTGGCGGGCTACTTCACGAACCGCTGGCTGCTGCGAACCCGTGGCGAACAATGGTTCAAGGAAACGTTCCTGCCCCGGCTCAAGCCGTTTTCAATCATTGCGCTGCTTTCCACCTTGGTGCTGCTCTTCGCCTTTCAGGGCGAACAACTCATTGCTCAACCAGAGAACATCCTCATGATCGCCATTCCGCTGACGATTCAAACTTATTTCATCTTCTTTCTGAGTTGGGCGGCCGGACGATGGCTCAAGCTGCCATATCCTGTGTGTGCCCCTTCGGCCATGATCGGGGCCAGTAATTTCTTCGAATTGGCCGTGGCGGTTGCCATTGCCCTCTTCGGCCTCGACTCCGGTGCAGCCCTCACCACGGTGGTAGGCGTGCTCATTGAAGTGCCGATCATGCTCTCCTTGGTGCGCATTGCGCTCAAGTGGAAGTACTGAACCGATGAAGAAAAATCGGGCCTTTCGGAATGGTTTGAAAGCATGAAAACAAAAGCTGACAACTGAATGACCATTCAGAAAAGTTATTGATATATTCCCGTGAACTTCCTTGTGAAACGAAAAGGAAGGCTGAACGGGACGGCTGGCGTGTTCTATAAACTGAGCCATCGCCTGTGGTTGGTCTGAGAACTTGAATTGCCCACCGGAAACGGCATGCCTTGCTTATACTTTTCCCTATGGTTTCTTGTGAAATTGATGCGTAGCCCTATCGTAAATTGTAGGCGGCTAAGTTTAGCGATGTGTCGAATTTAGAATCCGAATGGTCAGTCAAAATAGCATGGCATCAAGTTTTTTGAATTGAGCCTTCGTAATTTCATCGCATGCTTGAGATTGAATGGAAATATGCCGAGCTGCCTGAACCTGAACAGGTTGCGAAACTGTGCAGCGCACTTGGCGTGAAGGAGGACATTGCCCAACTGCTCATTGGTCGGGGCATCAGCGATTTCGATGCGGCCAAAACCTACTTCCGCCCTTCGTTGGACGACCTGCACGACCCCTTCCTGATGAAGGACATGCACAAGGCGGTTTCGCGCTTGGAAGAAGCACTTGGAAATGGCGAAAAGATCCTTGTTTTTGGCGATTATGACGTGGACGGAACGACCTCTGTCGCCTTGGTTTACAGCTTTTTGAAAGATCTTGGACAGGTCGATTTTTACATTCCGGACCGGTACAAGGAAGGCTACGGACTTTCCTTTCAGGGAATTGACCACGCCAAGCAGAACGATTTCAGCCTGATCATTGCGCTCGATTGCGGCATTCGTGCGGTTGAGAAAGTGGCCTATGCCAACACGCTCGGGGTCGACATCATCATTTGCGATCACCACTTGCCAGGCACAGAACTTCCGGCCGCCTGCGCCATTCTCGACCCGAAACAGGCCGATTGTCTGTATCCGTTTAAGGAACTGTGCGGTTGTGGTGTCGGGTTCAAGTTGCTACAGGCATACTGCGAAAAGAACAATGCGGACTTCGATAGGCTCACTTCCAGGATCGATTTGGTGGCCATTGCCATTGCGGCCGATATTGTTCCGATCACAGGCGAGAACCGCGTGCTGACCACTTTCGGGTTGGAGAAGATCAACCGCCAGCCGTCAACCGGCATCCGCGCGCTGCTCGAATACACGAAAATGAACCGCGAACTGACCATCAGCGATGTGGTGTTCATCATTGCGCCACGCATCAACGCGGCAGGACGCATTGCTTCGGGCAACCGCGCAGTGGAACTGCTCATTTCAAACAATTTCAACCATGCGCTCGAATTTTCGGCCGAAATATCGAAGTACAACCTCACGCGTAGAGACCTCGACAAGGACGTGACCGAAAGCGCGTTGGAGCTGATCCGCAACGATGCGTTCTACCAGACCAGTTGCACCACCGTGGTCTTCAATCCCGATTGGCACAAGGGCGTGGTGGGAATTGTTGCTTCGCGCCTGATTGAGCAGCAGTACAAACCAACCATTGTGCTGACCGAATCGGAGGGCAAGGCCACAGGATCGGCCCGGTCTGTTCACGGGTTCGATGTGCATGCGGCACTCACCGAATGTGAAGACCTGCTGGAACAGTTCGGTGGACACATGTACGCGGCCGGAATGAGCATGAAATTGGAGAATGTGGATGCTTTCCGAACCAGATTTGAGGCAGTGGTTGCCTCACGAATTGAGGAGCACATGCTTACGCCTAAGCTACATGTTGACCTCGAAATTGACCTCGACCGCATCACGCCCAAGTTCATGGCCATCCTAAAACAGTTCGCGCCCTTCGGCCCCGGGAACATGAATCCCGTATTCGTTTCTCGCAATCTGATTGCAGACGATGTGCAGACGATGGGTGCCGATGGTTCGCACCTGCGTTTTAAACCCAAGCAGGAAGGAATTTCCCACGAACCGCAGCAGGCCGTGGCCTTCAAAATGGGGAATCTTTTCCATGCTCTTTCAGATGGAAAGCCGTTCGATATGGCCTATACCATCGAAGAGAACCATTGGAAAGACCGCGTGTATCTTCAGCTGAATGTGAAGGATATTAAGTTTACTTGAGAATGAAGATACAGCACCTTTTACTTCCTTTTCTAGTGGCTTTGTCTCATTTGGGTTTTTCCCAGTTTCCCGATGAGCATTATCGTCTGTTCAAGAAACTTCCGTACCAGTTGTCTGAGGCGTGGGAACCACTTTATGTAGATTTTGATAGCACCCATTTTGAATTGAAGATTCCGGTTGTAGAGTGTCTGCTGTTTCATGAAAAATTTGAAGGAGAACCTCTGCAGCTGTCAATCCTTATTGCGAATCGAGAGCATGAGAATTTGATGCGTCAGACGGATTGGAGTTCAGGAATACACAGGCAGAAAGCGGATTACTTATTGACTAAATCCTATGTAATAGCGCTAATTCAGTATGATTTTTCTGAACAAGAGCTGTATGACGAAGATGGTAACCTGATGATGTCATACGAATCAACAATCGAAGATTCAATACGTACCCCTTACCAAGAAATGACATCTAAAGCTATTTCCGAGTTACGAGCTTATTTTGAAGAAAACTTGGACAGTTTTTAAAGCCCTTCTTTCTACTTCAAAACCGTTGATCCCACCTGTTTCGCCAGCACTTTCCGCACACCCAATTGACGGTTCAGTGTTTCCATGAGCTGGTGCAGTTGGTCATCTTCGGCCTTCTTCATCTGATCCCGGGTGTCGTTTATCATCTTTTCCAGCTTGCGGAGTTTGAGCACACTTATCGATGACATGATGGAACGTTTCAGCACGTCCTCTTCCCGCGTAACGATGATGTTGTGTTCCTTCCAGCGCTCGCTTACGGTGTGCGGTTGGGCAAAGAAATTCACTGCCAACGAAGAGATCTCCTGATTCGGATGATTGATAAAATGTTGTTCCGTAGGAAGTTGCTTTTCTACCAACATCCTCTTGAACTCATCGAAGATCAGGTTGAACAACGGGTGGTCGAACGTAATGTCGTCCTCAATGATCTCCGTCACCACATAATCCACGACATTCACCTCCTCTTGGTCGACCACTTTTTCTTCCGCTTCGTCCCACACGTCAAAATGAATGTTGCGGTCGCCAAAAAGCATCAGTATCCGCACAATGTCGCGCTCTTGGAACTCAGCATCACGCTTCTTCGGAGTTTGATCAGTACGCCTGGTTAGCTGCGGTTCGTCCACGGGAATCTCCTCTGGACTGTTCTGGTTCTCGCGTTTCTGCTTCTCGTTCCAGTTCTTTCTCCGGCTACGGTTCAGCTCCATCATCAGCACCTCTTCATCCATGTCCATGATGCTGCTGCATTGGCGCACGTAGAGGTTGCGCATGATCGGGTCGGGGATCAGCGAAATGGAGGCAATGATGTCCTTGATCAGGCCTGCGGTTCGGATCGGGTCGCCCTTGGCTTCTCCGGCCAGGAGTTGCGCCTTGAACTGGATGAAATCCTTTGAATTGGCCTGAATGAAATTGGTCAGTTCCACTTCGTCCATCCGTTTTGAGAACGAATCGGGGTCTTCTCCATCGGGAAAAAGCACCGTTCGGATGTTCATGCCTTCTTCCAACACAAGGTCGATCCCCCGGAACGAGGCCTTGATTCCTGCATCATCGCCATCGTACATGATGGTGAGGTTGTTCGTGTAGCGTTTGATGAGGCGGATCTGTTCCACCGTCAAACTCGTTCCCGAACTGGCAACCACATTGTGAATGCCTGCCTGATGCAGCGAAATGACGTCCGTGTAGCCTTCAACCAGATAGCAATTGTCCAGTTTGATGATCTCGCTCTTGGCCTGATAGATGCCATAGACGATCTTGCTCTTGTGGTACACGTCCGTCTCCGGACTGTTGATGTATTTCGCAACCTTCTTGTCGTTGCGCAGCGTGCGTCCTCCGAAGGCGATCACGCGGCCCGAAAGGTTGTGGATCGGGAACATGACGCGGCCCTTGAAACGGTCGATCAGCTTGTCCTCACGTTCTAGGCAAAGCCCCGAATCGATCAGGAATTTGCGGTTGTATTGTTCCTCCAACGCTTTATTCCCGAACGAATCGTAGCGGTCGAAGCAATAACCCAGTTCGAACTTGTCAATCGTCTCTTTGGAAAATCCACGCTCTTTGAAGTAGCTGAGACCGATTGCCTGTCCTTCCTCCGTGTTCAGCAGATTGGAGGTGAAGGTGCGCTGCGCGAACGCTAGAACGAGGTAAAGTCCCTCGCGTTCGTTCTGCTCGGCCACTTGTTCATCGGTCTGCTGTTCCTCTTCAATTTCAATATTGTACTTCTTGGCCAGATAACGCAGCGCTTCGGGATATGTGTGCTGCTCGTGGTCCATGATGAAATTCACGGAGTTGCCGCCCTTGCCGCAGCCGAAACACTTGTAGATGCCCTTGGATGGCGACACGCTGAACGAAGGCGTTTTCTCATTATGGAACGGACAATTGCCCCACAGATTGGTGCCTTTCCGTTTCAGGTGAACGAAATCGCCCACCACCTCCTCCACACGGGCAGTTTCGAAGATCTGTGCTATGGTGTGCTGTGGGATCAAGGGGCGTTAAAGTTAGGTTGAAGAGACCATTCTGCGGGGCTAAACTTTTGAACAGGATCGCGCGCTTGTCACGCTCAGCGCCTTTCAATTCCTTGCAACTATGTCTCAGATGGCAGGAAGCGCACAATAGCCCGTAAAGTCCGCAGTTTAAGTGGTCGATAGCTGTTCACTAACCTAAAATCAGATCACCATGAAAAAGCTCATGATCCTTATTGCACTTGCATCGCAGCAGTTGCTGGCCCAAGATGCTATTGAACTGTCAATTCATTTTGAAGATGGCAGCGAAGTGCCGTCAATGGCCGAAATGGCCATGCTTAACGAAATCGCCCAACATCCGAATTCCGATCAACTGCGGTT
>CAMCFW010000050.1 GCA_945874195.1 Chryseobacterium gleum | reverse complement strand
TATACGCAAGTGGCACTGTTCGATTTTTATGAAGAGAAGGCCGAGGGGGCCTATCTGCAACCACTTGCGTTCCATTCGTATGCGCATCTCTTCTATGGCAAACGTACCGCGTTGCCATCAGGATTGGAAGATGAATTGGGATGGCTGGTTTCGGGCAAGGTCGACAGGCCGGTATATTTCGTAAGCCGTCCTCAGAATCTGGAGTCAACACTGGGTTATTTCCCACATTTGAAGGAAACAGGACGAAAAGGTGGCTACATTATCTTGGAACGCACTGACAAGAACTATCCGTTCTTGGGATCGCGGTAGATATTGAAATTGGCCAAGCGCCACATCTGAAGGCGATGCATGAAAGAGGTTCTTAACACTCCCAATCCGTAGGTAACGCTTCTACTGAAGTTGATGGACGAGGCCTCTTCGAAGTATTTGGTCGGGCAGGAAACCTCTCCTATTTCAAAGCCCTTATAGAATATCTGGCTTAGCATCTGGTTGTCGAAGACAAAATCGTCTGAATTTGCGTGATAGTCGATGGCCAACAGCACGTCTTTCGAGAAAGCGCGGTATCCAGTGTGATATTCAGAAAGTTTCTGATCGAGCAGGATATTCTGAGCCAGAGTAAGGAAGCGATTGGCGATGTACTTATATGTTGGCATGCCGCCAAGCAGGGCGCCCTTGCCCAATATGCGCGAACCAAGCACCACTGGATAGACATCGTTGGCAATGAGATAGACCATGGATGGGATCAACTTGGGCGTGTACTGATAGTCTGGATGCAGCATGATGACTATGTCGGCACCAAGCTGCAGTGCCTTGTCGTAGCACGATTTCTGATTGCCGCCATAACCACGGTTTCGTTGGTGGCGAATGATGTGTTCAATGCCCAATGCGCGACCTACTTCCACGGTATTGTCTGGGCTGGCGTCATCCACCAGCACAACTTCATCGACCAGGTCGAAGGGAATTTCGTTGTAGGTGGTTTCGAGCGTTTTGGCCGCATTGTAGGCCGGAAGCACTACCACTACTTTCTTTCCGTTTATCATGGGAGCGCAAATGTAAGGAGTTGCCTGAGTTGATTGAACGTTACAAGCATGAGCACACTATTGCATGCGATCGGCCGTTCGGTCGATGTATATTTGACCACAAGAAGAACTCAGTAGGTGAAGAAGCTGCACAAACTCGTATTGTCGTCCTACATCGGTCCGTTTGTAATGACCTTCTTCATTTCTCTGTTTGTGCTGCTCATGCAGTTTTTGTGGAAATACATTGATGACCTGGTCGGTAAAGGGCTCGAATGGTCGGTTATTGGAGAATTGATGTTCTATGCTTCGGCCAGCCTTGTGGGTCTGGCGCTTCCGCTCTCAATATTGATTTCGTCCATCATGACGATGGGCTCGCTGGGCGAGCATTATGAATTGGTGGCGCTCCGGTCGGCCGGCATTTCGATAGGTAGAGGGATGCAGCCGCTGATCATTTTCTCGTTGCTGATAAGCGGGCTGGCATTCTATTTCTCAAATAACCTACTGCCGATCGCCAACCTGAAAATGGGAACGCTGCTTTACGACATAAGGCACAAGAAGCCCACACTTGACCTGCGACCAGGCACGTTCTATAAGGGGATAGAGAATTATGCGATACGCGTGGGCAGCAAGAGCGAGGACGGGATAACGCTTTATAACCTGATGATCTACGACCACACGGAGAATAAGGGGAACACGAAGCTGGTATTGGCCGATTCCGGGCGTATGGAGTTTGAGGGAGACGCCTATCTGATGATGACACTCTACAACGGAAAGAGCTATGAACAGCAGGAAAACCGAAGCCGCGCTGAGGTAACCTACCCCCATGTGCGAAATGAATTCAAGAAGGAGGTTATCCGTTTTGATATGTCCGAATTCAATATGCGCAGAAGCAACGAAGAGATATTCAAAGACAACTATAAGATGCAGAGTCTTGGTCAATTGACCGAGAACATTGACACGCTGAATCGCAGTTTGCAAGAAAGGAAGCTGAATTTTCACGAAAATCTGAAGAAGAACTTCAAGTATCTGAGCAGGCCGTTGGAAACACCACAAGTGGGCATCAAGTATGGCAGGGCGCTCGATCTGTTTGATGAACCACAGCACGCCCGCATAGTGGAGGCTGCATTGAACATGGCACGTAGCACACGGTCTTACACCAATTCGGCAAGAGACGACCTTTGGGCAAGGAACACCAGAGTGAACCGTTATTGGATCGAGGTTCACCGGAAATTCACGCTTTCGATCGCATGCATGATCCTTTTCTTCATCGGTGCGCCATTGGGCGCCATCATCCGGAAAGGTGGACTTGGACTGCCCACGGTGTTTGCCATAGTGTTCTTCCTCATCTATTACCTGCTTTCAATAACTGGGGAAAAATTTGCGACCGAAGGAGTGTGGTCGGTCGTTTCGGGCATGTGGCTCAGTTCAATAGTGCTTTTGCCGGTGGGGCTTTTCCTGACCTATAAGGCCATTACCGATTCGAAGATCTTTGAATGGGAATCGTATGTAAGACCGTTTAAACAGGGTCTGAAACTGCTGGCCCGAAAACAGAAACGCAGTGAGGATACTTCAGATTTGTATTAAACCGCCTTATCCGAAGGTGGATGGCGGTTGCATGGCCATGGCGGCCATGACCGAAAGCATGCTGATGGCAGGCCACGAGGTGAAGTTGCTTTGTATGAGCACACATAAGCATGGTTTCAATGCTGCCGCGGTGCCGGCAGATATTTTGAAGCGCACGAAGATGGAGGCCGTGGCCATGAACACCCGATTGAATCCGATCAAGGCCTTTCTCAATCTGTTCTCGTCAAGATCCTATAATGTCGAACGGTTCCATAGTCGGAATTTCGAGGCCAGATTGATCGGAATTCTGAAGGAGAAGGAGTATGACGTGGTTCAGTTGGAAAGCATTTTCTGCACCCCTTACGTGGATACTATCCGAAAACATTCGAAGGCGAAAGTAGTGGTGCGCGCCCATAACGTGGAGTTCAGAATATGGGAACAACTGGCCGGAAACGAAGCGTTCGCCATCAAAAAATGGTATCTCAACCTTCTTGCTCTTCGACTTAAGAACCATGAGGTTGACGCCCTACAAAAAGTGGATGGCATTGTCTCTATCACCGAAGAAGACAAGCAGGAATTTGAACAGTTGGGTGTGAAGTGCCATATCCAACAGGTTCCCATCGGATTAAACGTGGATGCCATCAGGCCCGATGGTTTGAGCAAACATCCGCTGGTTCTTTATCATGTTGGTGCCATGGATTGGAAACCGAACGTTGAAGGGATAACGTGGTTCCTTGACGAAATTTGGCCCTTGATCGAGGCCGAGTTCCCAGACATTCAATGTCATTTGGCAGGACGGAAAATGCCGGAACACTTGCTGAAAAGATCGCACGGAAACCTTAGGATGGCTGGGCAGATCGACTCTGTACAGGAATTTGTAAAGACGAAGAACATCGCCATCGTGCCTGTCCGTTCGGGAAGCGGCATGCGCATAAAAATTGTGGAGGCTTTGGCCATGGGCAAGGTGATCATCACTACTAGTTCGGGTGCTGAAGGGGTTCCATATACCGATGGCGAACACCTGTTGATAGCCGACACTCCAGAAGCGTTCGTGTTGAAGTTGAGGTATCTGACCGAAAATCCGAATGAGATCGTAGCGATGGGAAAGAATGCAAGAAAACTGGCCTTATCTGCCTTCGACCAAAAGAAGCTAAGCTCGAAATTGACCTACTTTTATCAAAACCTCTGACCGACCGATTTGCGCCTGTTCGTCCTGCTTTCGCGATTTCCTTACCCACTAGAAAAGGGCGATAAACTAAGGGCGTTCCATCAACTCAGGATCCTTTCGCAACATCATCAGGTCTTCCTCTGCGCGCTGCACGAGAACGAACTGGAACAAGCTTGGATCGATGAGGTGAAAAAGTACTGCTCCGAACTGGAAACCATCCGCATTTCCAAGTTTAAACAACTGGTGAATCTCGGGTTGGCCTTCTTCGGAAACGAGCCGTTTCAGGTGGCTTATTTCTTTCAGTATTCGGCACAGAAAAGGGTTTTGGCGAGCATCACGAAATGGGAACCTGACGCCATCTATTGTCAACTGTTGCGCACCGCGAAATATGTGGAAGGCGAAACAGCCATCAAAAGGACAATCGACTTTCAGGATGCCTTTTCGAAGGGAATTGAACGTAGATTGGAAACCGATCCGTGGTATTGGAAGCCCATTCTGAGTTCGGAACTGAGAAGACTGAACAACTATGAACAACACGTTTTCAACACCTTCGACCATTGCACCATCATTTCTGAACAGGACCGCGAACAGCTTCCCTTCTCGCAGCGGAATGAAGTGACCGTTGTGCGCAACGGGGTTGAGTTGACGCATTTTTCGCCCAGTTCAGCACCTAAGTCGGTCGATGTGCTTTTTGCTGGAAACATGGGTTATCCGCCCAATGTGGAAGGGGCCGTTTTCCTCGAAAAAGAAGTGATGCCGCTGGTCAGAAAGAAGATTCCCAACGCGAAACTGATGTTGGCCGGTGCCCGACCTGCGCAGCAGGTGAAAGACCTTGCAGGCGAACTGACCGAAGTGACCGGGTGGGTTGACGATATACGTGACTGTTACGCGAAAGCGAAGGTCTTTGTCGCTCCTATGATGATCGGTACTGGGTTGCAGAACAAGCTACTTGAAGCAATGGCCATGCGCATTCCGTGCGTGACATCGAATTTGGCGAATAACGCGCTCAAAGCCGAACCCGAAACCGAGATTCTGATAGCGGAAACGCCACAGGAATTTGCCGATCACATTGTAGAACTGCTGACAAATGAACCAAAGGCCGACAGTATCGCTGAGGCCGGTCACCGACTCGTGACTCAACATTTCAGTTGGGAAGGAGCAACAAAACCACTGCTCGACATCTTGAAGTCGTAAGACAACCTCTCTAGGAAATGGCCTTGAAGTGCTTGATGGATGCTTCCAACGCCTTTTGGGTATCCTTCGGAAGTTCCTTTTCCGTGAACGGATGTTTTCCACCGAAGGTGTGGTCGCCGTTCTCAATCAACAGTAGGTCCGAATTCTTGGTCCATTCATGAAGTCGTTCTGCATAGGACGAAGGCACGGTTTGATCGGCAGTTCCGTGAATGAAAAGCGTTGGTACCTGGATGGAGGCACAGGTCTGTTCAAGATCATAGCGTTCCTCCTGGGCGAAATAATCTTCCACAAACTGATAGTACATCGGCATCTGTTGACCGGTTCGGGCATTGGGAAGATAGATGACCCCATCGCGCATCCACACCTCAAAATCGGCCTGAGTACGCTTCATATCGCCTATGGAATTCCAAGTGACGAGGCTTTTCACCATGTTGTTTTCTGCCGCGGCAACAATTGCGATGCCCCCTCCCCGACTATGCCCGAAAAGGAAGATCCGTTCGCGGTTCAGCTTGGCTTCAGGAAAAAGTGATCCATCCGAAAGGGCGTTGATCAGCTGTTCGGTGTCGAAAAGTTCTTTGTGGTAATTGTTGTTCCCGAATGCTTCGAGGTCCACAAATTCGGTAGGATCCTCGACTGTTGTTCCGTTGTGGCTCAGGTTGAAACTGACGAATGCGAAACCGGCCTTGGCAAATTCTTCTCCTATTTTTGGGAAATGCCCCCAATCCTTAAAGCCCTTGAATCCATGAACAAAAATCACGATTGGCGGGTTGGAAGTCTGATCATCGGTTCTTAGATCAACGGCCATGGGTCGATTTTCAGAACCTTCGAGGACAGTTGAAATAAGTTGAATCATTTTCCGTTGATGTGGGTACGAAGGTAATGTCATGAAACCAATGATTGTCCTCTGCTTATTCCTTGCCGCATTGAGCTTTGAAAGCCGAAGTCAGCAGCACGACCTGAAAAACTGCATTGAATGGGTGGAAGGCGAACGCCTCGAATGGTCAGACTTCAAAGGCGAACCCAAACGGGCAACACGAAACATGGCCCTGACCGATAGCGGCATGTCCATAGAACTTAAGTGCGATGGAACCACGAACAAGGCGATTGTCAAGTGCTTTTTCAACACAGAAAAAAGTTGGACGAAGGACACGGAATCGGACTATCTGCTTGCCCACGAGCAACTGCACTTCGACATAACAGAACTTTTCGTTCGGAAACTGAGGAAACAGCTCGCCAAATTCGGTGACGATTGCCAAAAGTTGAACACCCACATTGAAGAATACTACAACCGAAACTACCGCGAATTCGTGACCTATCAGGATCAATACGACCGCGAAACCGAACACAGCCTGAACCGTTCGCAACAGGCATACTGGCAACAGAAAGTGGCCCGCGAACTCGAAGCGTTGAAGCCCTACGCTTCCTTAGCCAGTAACTAATACAAGGTCATCGGCCTCCACCAAGGTGGAATCTGACAATACCAAACGCTTAATGGTTCCATCTGATGTGGCCGTAACGGTGGTTTCCATCTTCATGGCCTCGATAATGAACAGCGGCTGATTCTTCTTCACCTGCTCCCCTTTCTTCACCAACACTTTACTGAGCATTCCCTGTAGCGGTGCACCGATCTGTTTCGGGTCTTCCTTCGAAGCCTTTTCGTGCTCGATCTTCACAATATTCAGGCTCTTGTCGCGAATCTCGATGTTGCGGGTCATTCCGTTCACACGGAAGAAAAGCGTGCGCATGCCGTGCTCATCGGCAGGGCCAACGGATAGCAGTTCGATGATGATGTTCTTGCCTTCGCCTATTTCCACCAGCGTTTCATCGCGCAGCTTCATTCCGAAGAAGAAATTGCCCGTTGGGATCTTTGAAACTTCTCCGAACTCCTTCTTCCGAGCATAATATTCCTCGAAAACCTTCGGATACATAAGATACGAGAGGTAGTCGGTGAACTTGAGTGCGGCATCGAACTTGGCCTTGAATTCCTCAAATCCCTTGTCGAAATCGATGGGTGTGAGATGGCTGTTAGGGCGGTCGGTGAAGGGTTTTCGGTCCTTCAGGATCATTTTTTGAACGTGTGCAGGGAAACCTCCGTGGGGCTGCCCCAGATGACCTTGGAAGAAATCGACCACGCTTTCGGGAAACGAAATGGTGTCGCCTCGCTCGCGCACATCCTCAATGGTCAGTCCGTTTGAAACGAGATAAAGCGCCATGTCGCCAACCACCTTGGACGAAGGCGTCACCTTGACCACATCACCGAAAAGTTCGTTCACATTGCCATACATCAGCTTGATCTCCTCAAACTTGTCGGCCAGGCCAAGCGCCACGGCCTGTGGTTTCAGGTTGGAATATTGCCCGCCCGGAATCTCGTGCTGATAGACGCTTGCCGTGCTTGCCATCATGCCGCTTTCGAAGGGATAGTAGTAATCGCGTACATTCTCGAAATAGTTCGAGAACTCATTGAGGCGATGGATGTCGATCGGATTCTCGCGCTCATGGAACCGCATCATTTCCACAATGGAATTGAAGTTGGGCTGCGAAGTGAGACCCGAAAGAGAGGCCAATGCAACATCGACAACATCAACTCCGGCTTCAATCGCCTTCAGATAGGTGGCGGGTTGAAGGGAAGACGTATCGTGCGTGTGCAGATGGATCGGGATCTTGACCGTGCCCTTCAAAGCGGTGATCAACTCGGTGGCCGCATAGGGTTTCAGCAGTCCGGCCATGTCCTTGATGGCCAGAATGTGCGCCCCTGCGTTCTCAATGTCCTTGGCCAGTTGCAGGTAATACTCAAGCGTGTATTTGGTGCGCGATGGGTCTAGGATGTCGCCCGTGTAGCAGATGGCGCCTTCGGCAATGCCCTCGGTGCGCGACCGCACGTATTCAATGCAGGGGCCAATGCCCTTCATCCAGTTCAGGCTGTCGAAAATGCGGAAGATGTCAACCCCCGTTTCCCACGATTTCTCCACGAATTTCTCCACCACATTGTCTGGATAGGCCTTGTAGCCCACGCCATTCGACCCACGGATCAGCATCTGCAAAAGCGTGTTCGGAATGGCCTTTCTCAGTTCAGCCAGGCGTTCCCATGGGTCTTCGTTCAGAAACCGAAGAGCCACATCGAAGGTGGCACCGCCCCACACCTCGTAGCTGAATATCTCCGGATGGTTCTTAGCGTAGCTTTCGGCCACACGCATCATATCATAAGTTCGCATTCTGGTTGCGAACAACGACTGGTGGGCATCGCGCATGGTGGTGTCGGTGTAATGGATCACCTTCTCCTTGCGAAGCCACTCGCTGAAACGGTCGGGGCCGAGTTCGTTCAAAAGGTCCTTCGTTCCCTTCGGATAGGCACCGAAACGCGGGTATTCGGGAACGATTGGTTTGAGCAGCACCTTTCTGTCATCTGTGAATGTCACATCAGGGTTTCCGTTCACGGTGATCTCACCTAGGAACTTCACGATCTTGGTGGCGCGGTCGCGGCCCTTCACGAATTTGAACAGTTCGGGATGGTCGGGAATGAAATTGACGGTGGCCTCTCCGCGCTTGAAAACCTCGTGGTTTACAATGTTCTCCACAAACCGGATGTTGGTCTTCACCCCTCGGATGCGGTATTCCTGCAGGCAACGGGTCATTTTTCGGGCGGCCCCGTCCAAGGTTCTCGAGTGGGCACAGACCTTCACCAACAACGAATCGAAGAAGGGGCTGATGCGCACACCAGAATACACGCTACCCGGATCGAGGCGGATGCCGAAACCCTCAGCAGGCCGATAGGTGTAAAGTGTTCCGTGGTCGGGTTTGAAATCGTTCTCGGGGTCTTCGGCCGTGATGCGGCACTGAATGGCGAACCCATTGACCGTGATGGCCGATTGGTCGGGAATGGCAATTTCGTCTTCGTAGAGTTTGAAACCCATTGCAATGCGTATCTGCAGCTTCACAATGTCGATGCCCGTTACCATCTCCGTCACGGTGTGCTCCACCTGAATGCGCGGGTTGACCTCAATGAAGTAGATCTCGCCCTTGGGGTCGACAAGGAATTCCACCGTACCCACGTTATTGTACTTGACAGCCTTGGCAATTTTCACCGCATAGTCGAACAGCCGCTTGCGCACGCCTTGGTCCAGCCCCATGGCGGGTGCCACTTCCACAACCTTCTGAAACCTGCGCTGAACCGAACAGTCGCGTTCGTGCAGGTGAATGGTGTTGCCTTCGTTGTCGGCCACTATCTGCACCTCAATGTGCTTGGGATTCTCGATGTATTTCTCCAGAAAAACGGTGTCGTCACCAAAGGCGCGGCCTGCTTCGCGCTTAGCCTCGCTGAAAGCGTTTTCGAGTTCGTCCTCCTTGCGGATCACCCGCATGCCGCGGCCACCACCGCCCGAAGCGGCCTTAAGCATCAGCGGAAAACCGATGCGCTTGGCCTCCGATAGGGCGGTCTTCACATCCGTCAGATCCTTCTGACTGCTTTCGATGATCGGCACATCGCAGGCTTTCGCCACTTTCTTGGCCGCCACCTTGTCGCCCAACTGGGCCATCACCTCCGGTTCGGGACCAATGAACACGATGCCGTTCTCGCGGCACTTGCGGGCAAATTCCTCGTTCTCCGACAGGAAACCGTAGCCCGGATGAATGGCATCCACGTTTTTCTGCAACGCCAGGTTGATGATCTCGTCAATGTCCAGATAGGGCTTCAGCGGCTCGGTGTCCATGCCCAGT
The DNA here is from genome assembly GCA_945874195.1 of Chryseobacterium gleum. Lineage (GTDB taxonomy): Bacteria > Bacteroidota > Bacteroidia > UBA10329 > UBA10329 > UBA10329. The sequence goes on along the minus strand of CAMCFW010000050.1, from coordinate 213 downwards.
TGGTAGCTCTCATCGGCCTTGTAGCGGTGCAGCGAATAGCGGTCTTCGAAGGTGTAGACCGCCACGGTGCGCAGCTTCAACTCCACACAGGCGCGCAGCACGCGGATGGCAATCTCGCCCCGGTTGGCCACCAATACTTTTCTGATCTTCATGTCCTCGGCTTAGGCTGCCGAAAATACAGAATGAAGCTTATCCGAACCGAACGCCCATGGC
>CAMCFW010000049.1 GCA_945874195.1 Chryseobacterium gleum | reverse complement strand
TAGATAAATTGCAGCACCCGCAGCATCACCCACATTCAACTTTGCGTCTGGAGAATTTGTTCCGATACCTACATTTCCTGAACTTGCTTGTATTACAAATTCTGGTGAAGCATCGTTCACTTGTTTGACTGCAAAGTCATTGGCGTTTCCACCAGCACCATTCCTGTCGTCCATTCCTGCTCGCCACTGAATAACTGCAGATTCGCTGAAGCCGATCGACTTTTCAGAAGCATCTGTTCCATCAACGAGCAGACGAGAATGATCGGCACCTTGAACTCTTACTACGTCATCTGCCGTGCTCGAAATATGTAAGGGTGTGGTAGGGGCAGCTGTCCCGATTCCTATTCTATTGTTTGCGGCATCTACCGAAAAGGTCGTTCCGTCTACACTGAATCCATCAACAGCGGTTGATGTGAAACCCAACGTCCATCCAGCTTGCGCGACAACCGTGTTCTGGGTCAGTGAGCCTCCAAGTCTTATGTCATTGGTAACTTCGGTCAGACCATTGCTTGCAGTGGTTACGTCAAGACCGAGAGTGGTAGGATCCGTCCAAACCATTGTTCCATCTCCAGAAGAAACCGGCATAAAGCCACTCGTGGTAGTTCCGCCTCGCATCCTGATTGAACCGTTGACGTCCAATGTTTGTGTAGGTGCCAAAGTCCCAATTCCCAACTCAGCATTCATCAGATTCACTTCGTCATCCGCACCTTGAAAAACAAATCTTTCTATGTTAGATCCAAGTCCGAACCAAACACCATCATCTACCCTAAGGTTGGCGTCATCAAGATCAATGATGCCAGGTGCACCGTCAGTATATCTTACTCTTGGACTTGAGCCATCGATTCCGATCCATTTCCCGTCATCCATGGTAACATCTGAAACTTCGATGTCAATTCGATCCAGAGTTCCATCAAACACGATTCTTTCGATGGTGCTTCCTAAACCTATCCACTGATCCTCTGCCATACGGATTCCTTTGTCAAGGTCGAGGCTGTATGCCAAATTTGAGTTCGTAATCTGCACAGCACCTTGATCTGCATTAATCGTTCGGCCAGCACCCGAGCCACCACCATCATATGCAGCATCAAGCGTTACGGCAGGAATGTTACCCATGTTGGGAATCTCCTGCCATGAAGCACCATCCCAATACCAATAACTATCGGTTGTCAGGTCATAGACAGTCATACCAAAATCGGAAGTGGCGGTTGGCGCAATGGCAGTGCGTTGCGCACTTGTCATTCTTGGAAGTAAAACCCCTTTCGTTGTTGAAGAGACGTCTAAGATCGACTGGGCATCAGGCGCAGTTCCAGTTGAATTGATTGACACTGCCTGACCGAACGAATCGCTAAGGGTGAACAACGGAATCGCAAAACAGAGGCAAAAAGCGTAAAACGCAGAATGGTTTAATGTAGTGGTTGGAGTCATGCTTGGCTTCAATGATTATTGGAATGGGCTAAAATACATTGCTCAAAACTAGGATTTAAAGAGACATATTTTAATTAAAGCAGAACACATAAATCCAATGATTTAATTTTCAGATATCTTGAAGAAGTATTTTTCATTCATTTGTCATACAGAACTTCAACCATGTCAAAAGGAGACAAGCTTCACCGTCTTATTCATTCTCTTGAACTGAATGAAAAACGCTACTTCAAGCTTCAATCGACCGTGCAGAAGAAAGAAAGCAATCTGGCCAGGCTGTTTGATTTCTATGTTGATTCGAAGGAATATGATGAATTGGATCTGCGTAAACGCTTCAGTGGAGAAAAGTTTTTAGATCAATTGGCGGTTACTCAGAATCACCTTTATGAGTTGATCCTCCGTGCCATGCGGCTCTATCACTTGAAACGGTCAACCGAATTCAGTTTACAAGGAATGATGCAGGATGTTCAATTCCTCTATGAGAAAGGACTTTTTGAGCAAGCAGTTCAGGTATTGTCGAAAGTGAGAAAGGCCGCATTGAAGAACGACAGTTTTCTCATTCTCCTATCTGTGCTTGAATGGGAATCCAAACTGCTATCAGAAGGTTTTTATGTTGGAAAGGATGAGTTGGACATTGATGCGGTTTCGGAGGAGTATTATGAGATCTTAGGGTTGATGCAGAATGAGAGGGAATACGTTGACTTACAATCCAAGATATTCAACAACTATTATAAGATAGGAATTGAACGGAACAACACTGATTATAAGACCAATGATCAGATAGTAAATCAGTTTGCCATGAAGCAGGCAGACCGTGCTTTAACTTTCAAATCGAAATGCTGTTATCTAAATATTCACGCACAGTATCACAAACTTAATGGTAACTGGATTAAGGCTTACGAGTTCAGAAAAGAGTTGTATGATCTGGTGTGGGATAAGTTCGGAAGCACCTACGGACATGATATTGTAAAGCGCTATTTCGTAGCCGTTAATAATCTCATTCCCATCTGCATAAGCTTAGGAAAATGGGAGGAAACTGAAGGTTATATCGAAAAAATGGAGTCGATCGAGGAGCGGTCGCACAGCAATTACTTTTCTGAAGAACTGAAGACGCGGATACTGATGCAGGCCTCCATTGGGCGCCTGGCGCTTTACTCTAGACTTGGACGAATGGATGAAGGGCTGGCTTTGATAGGTCGGCTTGAGGAACAAAAGGCTCAGTTAGGTCTGTATCATCGCAAATACGTTCTGCTTCACCTCTATTTCAATATTTCATATTTCCTGTTCACCATTGGGGCATACTCAAAATCCATCAGATGGTTGAATCTAGTGCTGAACGATACCGACATCAAATCTGCCGAAGATCTGCATGCTTCTACCCGTATCTTGACCATGATGCTGCAGTACGAATTAGGACGAAGTGAACTGCTGGAATACCTTGCCCGTTCCACGTATCGATTCCTTACAAAATTGGAAGGCCTGTATGCGTTTGAGGAGCTGATGCTTGAATTCATGAAGCGGTGTTCTAAAAACGATCATCCGAATCACGATGTCGTCATGTTTATTAAGTTGAAGGAGGACCTTGAAGCCGTAAGCTATGAACCGGCCGAACGAAATTCGTTGTCTACTTTGGACCTCATTGCCTGGGTGGATTCTAAGATTCAAAGTCGTTCACTTCATTTGGTATTAAGAGACAAGCATGCGATTTAAAGGAAGACTTACCGTTTCCAAACTGACTTCGATAGTGGAGAGTCGGAATCTCTATGTTGAGCAAGAGACGCTAACGGAGATGAAGCGGTCTGCCGATTACCTTCTGAATAAGGTCAGGAAATCAGGAGACCGCGTTTATGGGGTGAACACCGGCTTCGGTTCCTTAAGTAGTATTCGAATAGATGACAAGGACCTTGAAGCCCTTCAGCGCAATCTCATCCTATCCCATGCGTGCGGAACTGGCAAAAGGGTGCCCGATGACATAGTCAGGTCAATGCTTTGTCTCAAGGTCTGGAACATGCTTTTCGGGCATAGCGGAGTTCAGACCGAAACGGTGCTCAGGTTGGTGGACCTATTCAATCATGATATTCTCCCTGTGGTCTATACGCAAGGTTCGCTTGGGGCCAGTGGCGACCTTTCGCCATTGGCGCATCTTTGTCTACCCCTGATCGGAGAAGGAACCGTGGTTGTGAACGGTCAGGACCGCAAAGCCAGCGAAGTTTTGGCCGAGCATGGTTGGGAGCCGCTTCAACTGAAAATGAAGGAAGGTCTTGCGCTTTTGAACGGCACGCAATTCATGTCCGCTTATGGCGCCTATTCAGTTTTTCACGCTGAACGACTTGGATTTTTGGCCGACCTGATCGGTGCCATTGCTCTGGATGCCTACGGAGGTCTTCTCGAGCCATTTGATGCATTGGTGCATCAGGTGCGACCTCATCCAGGTCAGGTTACCTCTGCACACCGTGTGAGAATGATCCTGACCAATAGCGACCTCTCCAATTCAGAAAAACAACAGACGCAGGATCCTTACTCATTTCGATGCATTCCTCAGGTTCATGGCGCAAGCATTGATGCCATCGGCCACGTAAAGGAAATGCTTGAGCGCGAACTGAATTCGGTTTCAGACAATCCGCTCGTGTTTCCAGACGATGATAAGGTTATTTCGGCTGGGAACTTTCACGGACAGCCATTGGCCATTTCATTCGATTACTTGGCCATAGCCTTAGCGGAATTGGCCAATATTTCTGAACGCAGGACATTCCAGTTGATCATGGGGAAGAACGACCTTCCGGTGTATCTGGTTAAGAAGCCTGGTCTGCATTCTGGATTCATGATACCGCAATACACATCTGCCAGTATCGTAAGTCAGAACAAACAACTATGTACGCCTGCTTCGGTCGATAGCATCGTGAGTTCGAACGGCCAAGAAGATCATGTGAGTATGGGTGCTAATGCTGCCACAAAGCTTTACGAAGTGGTGCAGAACGTTTATCAGGTTTTGGCGATAGAACTTTTTACTGCCGCACAGGCTTTGGATTTCAGGAGACCTGCTAAAAGTTCCCCCATTGTCGAAAACATCCTAGCCGAATATCGACAGATCGTGCCGTTTCTGCACGAAGATGAACAGATGCATCCTCACATGGTCAATACCAAGGAATTCTTGATGAAAGTAAAGCTGCCTAAACTCTGATCAGAGTTTGTCGGGGTCGTGGCCCATCAGCACATACTGAACCAGATTAGCTCCCATTTGAAGCGCTTTCTGCCTTGCATCCTGGCTGTCGCCATGCACTTCAGGGCTTTCCCAGCCATCGCCAAGGTCGCATTCGAATGAATAGAAGAGTACCAAACGACCATTATGAACAATGCCCAATCCTTCCGGTCGTTTTTCATCATGTTCATGGATCTTTGGCAACCCTTTCGGAAAATTGTAGCGCTGATGGTAAATGGGGTGAGAGAATGGAAGTTCCATCAAATCATATTCAGGAAAAACCTTCTTGACCTCAGTTCGCACGAACTTGTCCATTCCGTAATTGTCGTCAATATGAAGGAAGCCACCTGAAAGCAGATATTTCCGCAGATTCTGTGCTTCTTGGTCAGAGAAGATCACGTTTCCGTGACCCGTCATATGAATGAACGAATACTTGAATAGGTCTTTCGAACCAACTTCAACCACTTCCTGTTCTGCATCTATTGATGTTTTCAGCTCCTTGTTGCAGAATTGGATGAGGTTTGGGACCGATGTTGTGAGGTTGGCATACCAATCGCCACCTCCGTTGTATTTCAGCACGGCCAGTTTGAAGTTCTGCCCACTGGTGCTTGAAACAAGAATTGTGAATAAAAGGAGGGTTGACCAGAATCTCATGGTTTCAAATAAATCATCACCGACAGCGCGAAGATACCGGCCGTTTCCGTGCGGAGACGACTTTCGCCCAGATCAATTTCCATGGCGTTTCTTGCAAGAGCCAATTCGACCTCTTCCTGCGTGAAGTCGCCCTCTGGCCCAATAAGGATCCAACTGTCCGTTCTGAGTTTATCGGATATGGACACCTTCTTCCCTTCACGACAATGAGCCAGCAACAGCGGTTCGGTCGATTGCTTGATGAAAGATGCAAAGGGCGTCAGTTCATGCAACTTCGGCAGCCAATTACGCTGACTTTGTTTCATGGCCGCCAAGAGTATCTTTTCGCTTCGATCAGATTTCATTACCCGTCTTTCGGAATTGGAACACAGGATAGGGCAAATTTCGCTTACTCCTATCTCCACGGCTTTTTCTAGGAACCACTCAAATCGGTCAATGTTCTTAGTGGGCGCTATGGCAACTTTCGGCAGCAGCGGTTTTGCTTCCATGCTTTGTTCCAAAATGCGGAAGGCGCAGGTTTTTTTCGTGACCTCGGTCAATTCAGCCTTTGCGCGAACACCTCTTCCGTCCGAAACCTCTATCACATCACCCGAATTCAGCCTCAGCACTCTAACGGCATGCCGGGCTTCTTCCTCGCTCAGTTCGAGCAGGCCATTTTGAAGCTCTGGTTGATAGAATTGGTGCATGGGTGAAAAATAAAAAACCCTTCCCGTTTCGGAGAAGGGTTTTCATTTGACTCTTCAAATTGCCTTAGGCATGATGATTAACTTTTGGCGCGGCTGCCAATATCTCTTCATTTGCCAACTCAAGATATTGCTCAAAGTTCTTAACGAATGAAACTGCCAATTTCTCTGCTTTCACATCGTAGGCAGTTTTGTCAGTCCACGTTTCGCGCGGGTTCAAAAGTTCGTTCGGAACATCTGGACAAGCAGTTGGCATGGCCAAACCGAAAATGCTGTCGGTCTGGTATGCGGCTTTGTCCAACGTGCCATTCATGGCCGCTGTGATCATGGCCCTTGTGTATTTCAATTTGATGCGACTTCCCACACCGTAAGGTCCACCAGACCACCCTGTGTTCAGCAACCACACGTTCACTTTATGCTCTTTCAGTTTTTCGCCCAACAGTTCAGCATAGCGCGTGGCAGGAAGTGGCAGAAAAGCCTCTCCGAAACCGGCCGAGAAGGTCTGTTGTGGTTCGGTTACTCCAACCTCGGTTCCAGCCACCTTTGCCGTGTAGCCCGATATGAAATAATACATTGCCTGGCCAGGAGTAAGTTTAGAAATAGGAGGGAGGATGCCAAATGCATCTGCGGTGAGCAAGAAAATGTTCTTCGGATTCTTGCCGAATGACGGGTTCATCACATTGTCAATGTGGTGGATCGGATAGGCGGCTCGCGTGTTCTCCGTCTTTTCTATGTTCTCATAATCGACAGTACTCGTTCCTTCGTAGAAATTGATGTTCTCCACAATAGCCCCGAACTTAATGGCATCAAAGATCTGCGGTTCTTTTTCTCTTGTCAGATCAATGCACTTAGCGTAGCAACCGCCTTCAAAATTGAAAATCGTGTCGCCATCCCATCCGTGCTCGTCATCGCCTATCAACTTCCTGTCGGGATCGGCAGAAAGCGTGGTTTTTCCTGTTCCGGAAAGGCCAAAGAAAATGGCCGTGTCACCGTCTTTGCCCACATTGGCCGAACAGTGCATCGAAAGTACATTGCGCTCGTGTGGAAGCACGAAATTCAATACCGAGAAGATGCCTTTCTTGATCTCGCCCGTATAGGCCGTTCCACCGATGATGATGATCTTCTTGGTGAAATTCAATACCGCGAAATTGTGCTGGCGCGTTCCGTCCGTTGCTGGATCGGCATGGAAACCTGGAGCGCAGATGATGGTCCATTCCGGCTCAAAGTTCTGGATCTCTTCCGTGGTCGGACGAAGGAAAAGATTGTTGGCGAACAGGTTGCTCCAAGGCAATTCGGTGGCCACTCTGATGTTCATTCGGTGCTTTTCGCTGGCGCAAGCATAAGCATCGCGCACATAAACATCTTTTCCTTGAAAGTAAGTGCAGATCTTCTCATAAAGATGATCGAATTTTTCGGCCGAGAACTTGATGTTGATGTTTCCCCATCCAACGGCATTTTCCGTTTTCGCATCGCATACAATGAAGCGGTCTTTCGGAGATCTGCCCGTGAATTCGCCTGTATCCACGGCCAGTGCGCCCGTGTCAGTAAGTGCGCCCATTCCGCTGACGATCGTTTCTTCAACCAATTCAGCGGGCGTCAAATTCCAATAGGCCGCAGCCACATTCTTCAAGCCAAGGTCAACAACTGTTGCGCCTTCCGCTTTTCTTCCGAATTCATTCATTTATCGTGTTTTCGTTTTTGAAAAAGAAAGCTGCAAAGGTAATTCTAAAATGTGTGCATGCGCAGGGTCTAATGTCTGATGATAGTCAGTTTTTACACACCATGAACCACCTCAACGCCTGATCACGAATTCAGATTCCATAGATCGTCCCGTATTTCCTCTGGGCGTAATCCATAAAGTATTTCGAGTTCAGCGGTTCGCCACTTATGCGCTCGCAGAGTTCCTTCGAGCTGTACATTTTTCCGTGCTGATGAATGTTTTCGCGAAGCCAATCCAGCAAATTCTTCAAATAAGGCTTTGGATCTGTCGGGTCAAACTGTCCTATCTTCTTTTCGGCTGCAGCATGGAATTGGGCCGCGTAGAAACTACCGATCGAATAGGTGGGGAAATAACCGATGCTGCCGTGACTCCAATGGATGTCCTGCAATACTCCTTCGCTGTCGCTTGGCACATCAACGCCCAAGTATTCCTTGTATTTCGTGTTCCAGGCAGTCGGAAGATCCACTGCGTTCAGTTTTCCTTCCATAATACCTTTCTCGATCTCGTAGCGGATCAGAATGTGAAAGTGGTAGGTCAGCTCGTCCGCGTTCACACGGATCAGGCTTGATTGCACCTTATTCATGGCCTTGAAAAAATCGAAAGCAGAAACGGCTTCAAACTGTGATGGAAAGATTTCCTTCAGTCGGACAAATTTCCATTCCCAGAAAGGCAGGGAACGACCAACGTTGTTCTCCCACAATCGGCTTTGGCTTTCGTGAATGCCCAGTCCGACCGCTTCGCCACTTGGCAGTCCGTATTCGCTGTCGGGCAGACCCTGCTCATAAAGCGCATGTCCACCTTCGTGAATACAACTCCAAAGCATTTCGTTGAAGGTGTCTTCTGAAACACGGGTGGTTACACGCACATCTGTTGCCGAAAAATTGATGGTGAACGGATGGCTGGAAATGTCCTGTCTTCCGGCATCAAAATCGTAACCCATGTCCTTCAGTACCTCAATCCCGAAATCCCATTGCTTCTCGTGGTTGAAGTGTTGGTCCATGAAGCGGTCGTTAACCTGTTGTTTCGCCTTTATGGCTTCCAACAAAGGTTTCAGGTCCTTTTTCACCCCGTCAAAAAGAAGATCCAATTGGGCCACGGTGCAGTCGGGTTCAAATTCATCGCAGAGCGCATCATACGGATGGCCTTTGTATCCTACAACTTCCGCTTCTTGGCGCTTAAGGTCGATCACTTGCTGAAGAAAAGGCGCATAGATTGAAAAGTCATTCCTCCTCTTTGCCTCCTGCCAATGAAAAAAGGCTTCGCTGGTGGCGCGGCTCATCTCTTCAACAAACGAAGCATCGAAAAGCGTTTTGCGTTTCAGATCACGCGCGGTGTGTTTCACGTTCGAAGCCTGTTTGGCATCGCTCGGAAGCGCAGCCAGTAATTCATCCACCAATTTTTTCAATCCGGGGTCGGTGCTCTTGATATGCGCCAACTTCGATAACGTGCCGATCTGCTGCGCTCTTCTGCCATGACTTTTTTCTGGCATGTATGTTTCTAGGTCCCAATGCAGCAAAGCGGTAGCGTGCGATATGTCGGAGATCTCGGAAAGCAGTTGAGTGTAGCGGGTGTATTTTTCCATCTGATTGGGCAATAAGCGAATGTTGACGCGAATGTAAAACAATCCTGCGCCTCGTTCCTCTGCATTGCGTAGCTTCGGGACAGGGGATTTTTGATTAAGATCGTACTGATTTTTAAGAAACTAAAAAACAAAGCATGAGCAAGCAAAAAACCAATGGAGCGAAGGCCTTGATAGATACACTGACCAACGCGGGCATAGATACATGTTTCACCAATCCTGGCACGTCCGAAATGCATTTCGTGGCCGCCTTGGATGATTCGGAAATGCGGGCTGTGCTCACGCTTTTTGAAGGTGTGGCAACCGGTGCGGCTGATGGCTATGCCAGGATTGCAGGCAAACCTGCAGCAACTCTGCTTCATCTTGGCTGCGGATTGGGAAACGGCCTGGCCAATCTTCATAATGCACGGAAAGCACGTGTTCCGATGGTCAACATCGTTGGTGATCACGCAACTTACCATACGCAATACGATGCGCAGCTTCAATCTGACATTGAAACCGTGGCGCGCAACGTTTCAACGTGGGTCAGAACCACACAGGAAACAGGCCAGATCGGGAAGGATGCGGCAGAGGCGATCAAAGTGGCGACAGGTGCGCCCAATCAAATTTCCACGCTCATTCTTCCTGCCGATGTTTCGTGGGGAGAAGGTGGCGAAGCTGTCACCGATTTCTCTCAACCCGCACCGGAAGCGGC
>CAMCFW010000048.1 GCA_945874195.1 Chryseobacterium gleum | reverse complement strand
GCCTCTCCGTGGCAACTTATGTTGTAGCCGCAGATTCCGACCGGAGACGATATGGTGATGGCAACCGGAGCAAGGTCAACCACTACATTGAATGAACAGACAGCAATGTTGCCTGATGGATCTTCGGCAGCATAGGTTACCGTGGTGGTTCCAATATTGAAATTGGCTCCTGAAGAGAAATTTGAACTCAGAATAGCTGAACAATTGTCTGTGGCAGTTGGAGTTGCCCAAAAGGCCTGAGGCGAGCAATCTGAACTGTCAGGCGTGATCAAAATATCCACCGGACAATTGACGATCACTGGAAAAACGGTATCCAGCACCGTGATGTTGCTGGAGCAAGTTGCTGAACTACCAGTAGGATCTGTGACAGAAAGGGTCACAGCATTCGTTCCGGCATTGCTGCAAGCGAAGTTGGTCTGCGAAAGCTGGTAGGAAGCGATTGAACAGTTGTCGATCGATCCATTATCTGCCTCCATGGGAGTAACAACAACTTGGCCTGAAGCATCCAAATAAACGGTCAGGTCTTGGCAAATGGCCGTTGGGTCTGTGGCGTCTTCCACCGTAACGGTTGCGCTGCATGTCGAAATATTCCCGCTGTTGTCCTCCACGGTCAGCACCACGGTATTTGCTCCAATTTCGGCACAGGTAAAATCGGTAATGTCCAAGCTGATACTGGCTGCACCACAAACATCCGTAGAGCCGTTATTTATTTGGCCGGCAACTATGGAAACGATTCCTGCCGCATCCAATTGCACGGTAACATCCTGGCAAGTGGCCGTTGGCGAAATGTTGCTTATCACGGTCACGTTTGAAATGCAGGTCGAGCTGTTTCCGCTGGCATCCGTCACTGTGAGCGTAACCGAATTCAGGCCAAGTTCACTACATGTGAATGAATTTGGCGAAACTGACAGACCGGCCACTGCGCAATTGTCCGTACTGGCAGCATTCACATCGGTGGGGACCACCGTTGCCGTGCCCAAAGCATCCAAAAGCACGGTCACATCTTGGCAAAGTGCCGCTGGGTTGATGTTGTCTTGAACCGTAACCGTGGCGCTGCAACTGGCCGTGTTTCCACTTGCATCACTGACGGTTAGTGTGACCGGATTTGATCCGATGTTGCTACAATTGAATGTGGATGGGTCAACATTTGAGGCGATGATCCCGCAATTGTCGCTCGAACCACCATCAACCTGCAAAGCGGTGACCGATGCGGTTCCGGCAGCGTTCAATTGAACCGTGATATTCTGGCAGAGCGCCACTGGAGGAAAATTCTCAAGAGCGGTGATGGTGGCGTTGCAGGTCGAACTATTGCCACTAAAATCGGTAACTGTCAGGACAGCTGCATTTGGCCCTGTGGTGGCGCAGTTGAACGTAGTTGGTGTAAGGCTCAAACTTTGAATCGCACAGTTGTCAATTGAACCGTTGTTAACCTGAGCGGCAGTAACCGAGGCATTTCCGGATCCATCCAACTGAACCGTTACATCCTGGCAAATTGCCGTTGGAGCCAGCTGATCCTGAACCGTTACACTTGCCGAACAGTTTGCAGAATTTCCACTGGCATCAGTGACAGTGAGCACAACCGCATTTGGGCCAAGCTGACCACAGTTGAAAACATTCGGGTTGACCGAAAGACCTGCAATGGCGCAATTGTCGCTGCTTCCAGCATCTACGGCCGCTGCAGTCAAGCTGGCACTGCCCAATACATTAAGCTGAAGCACTACGTTCTGACAAAGAGCGTTTGGAGCCAGCCCATCAGAAACAGTCACCGTAGCGTTGCAAGTGGCAGAATTCCCGCTGCCGTCCGTAACGGTCACCGTAACGGAATTGCTGCCAATTTCGGCACAGTTGAAATCGCTTGGGTTGACACTTATGTTGGCTATTCCGCAATTATCTGTTGAGGCCGACCCGACCTGCGCACCGGTTATCGAAACGTTTCCGGAAGCATCCAGCTGAACCGCAATATTCTGGCATACCGCAACGGGAACGGTAGCTTCCTGAACGGTTACTGTCGCATTGCAATTTGAACTGTTTCCGCTTGCATCGGTCACCGTGAGCACAACCACGTTTGCCCCTACATCTGTGCAGTTGAACGCGTTCGGAGCAACAGAAATGGTCTGAACAACGCAATTGTCTGTCGATCCGTTGTTCACCTGTGCAGCTGTGATGGTGGCATTTCCAGAGCCGTCCAATTGAACAGTGATGTCCTGACAGACAGCCACGGGTGGCAATAGGTCCTGCACGGTAACGGTGGCGTTGCACGTGCTCACATTTCCATTCACATCGGTTACCGTCAACACCACCGGGTTCGCTCCGATATTGGCACACGAAAACGCATTTGGCGAAACCACCAACGAGGCAATTCCGCAGTTATCTGAGCTTCCATTGTCCACCAAAGTGGCGGAAATGGTTGCCACGCCCACAGCATTTAGCTGGACTGTAGCATTTTGACAACTGGCCGTGGGCGGTGTTGCATCATTCTGAAGCACAGTGGCTGTTACCTGATCGGTGCAACCGTTGGCGTCAGTCAAATTGACCGTATAGTTGCCTGCGGTAAGATTGGTAATGGAGGCAGTGGTCTGATTGCCTGGCAGCCACAGATAACCGTACGGAGCGGTTCCACCCGAAACAAAGGTGCTGATTGCCCCATTCGACCCTCCCACACACGAAACATTCTGATTGATGATGGCAAGTACGGACGGTTCGCTGAACACCTGAACGGGTGCGCTGGTCGATGTGGTGCATCCGGAAGCGATATGGATGACGTTATGCGTCACGGTGTAATTTCCGGCAGCGGTGTAAACGTAATTCAGGCTTGCAGTGGTGGATGTGTTGCCGTCACCAAAAGTCCAATAATGCGACACGGTTGGTCCGCTTGAACCTGTATTGGTGAAACTGAAGATGTTTCCCTGCAAGCATTGTTGACCATCGTTCACGGTAAAACTTGGCGTGATCACCGTGACCGTTTCTGAACTTGTTACCGTCTGTCCTGAACAGGCATCGGTTACGCTAAAAGTGTAAGTGGTGGTGGCGGTTGGCGAAACGCTCACACTATTTCCGCTGGGCGCCCCGTTGTTCCATCCGCTCGTGTAAGGAGATATGCTGCCAAGAGGGTTTGCCGACAACGATGCCGACTGACCCAGACAAATGGTGGTTGTTCCGCTCGTGGTAAGCGACAGGGGAATATCGTTATCCAGAATGTTCATCGATACGGTGGGAGGAGCAGTACAAGAGCAGCCTCCGCTGGTCAAACTCAGCACCACTGTTTCGGTTCCTTCCGCGGTCAGATCCAGAAGAGCATTGATGTTCAGGATCACCGAATCTTGACCTGCTGGAATGGTAATGCTACCCGGAAGAGCCGTGTAGTCGGTTCCTGGCGTGGCCGAACCAGACACATTGTAAGTTACCGTGACCGGAGACGAATTGCTTCCCACGTTCACTCTTCTGAACACGAAACTGCCCGTAGTGCAACCTTCATACACCCCAGGTAGGCCCGTGACCGCCTCTAATTCAACCGATTCGGCACCGCTTGCGGTAAAACTTCCGGCTTCTAAGAACACACCTGAATCCAACGCTCCATCGCCTGCATCGGCTACCGCTATTTTTATGTGATAGGTCTGACACGGAACCACCACGGCCGTAGCCGTTAGCACCACGGTATGCGCATCATATTGAACGGCAGGGCCATTCGTATTATTCACGTAATAAGCGCAGTTGTCGCAAGGGCCGGTTGCAGGTTCGGTTGCGCTGTAGCCATTGTTAACATTGTCGATAGCCACAGGAATCGATGTGCCAGGAAGCACCGCAATATTCTCAGCTCCGCCAAAAAAGGGGCCTGAAAATCCGGGGCCTGAAATAAAAAAACCGAAGACATCGTTGTATCCCGAATTCACATATTCTGGATATTCTTCTGACCCGAAGATGTAGTTGAAACGTAGCGTGTCGCTCTGCGGAATAAAATCGAACTGCAGGATGGAGGCATCGTAGGTTGAAAAGCCTGAGGCCAGAACCGTGAGGTCAGGATCACCCGTCCCTACGTTGTTGAATCCAAGTGAGTTTGAGTTATCTGGTCCGATCGACAGCACCGCTCGGCCGGTTGTCAGCACAATACCAGAATTCAATCCGAAGGCTGTTGCGCTTCCGTCAAAGGTTCCTGCAGCATTGGCTGTTCCGTTGAATGTGACGTTTGATGCCGTTACGCGCGAACCAAGCAGCACATTCTGGACATAATTCTGAACATCAGAGTTGGTAACGGCTGGTGCTACGGTGATAGGCTGTGCATTCGCTGTATCAATTTGTGCAGAACCTAGCACTAGCCCAAGCGAAAGCACAAGGCCAGAACGAGATCGCTTGAAGCTACCGATGATGAAAATGATCCTGTTCACTACCAATTATTTGATCCTTGCATTCCGCACACGGGGCGTTCTACGTCATGCACTAAAGAAGGTTGGGGTGAGCACACAAATTACGACCTTCCGAGTTCAACCGACCCTTTTAGTTAACAATGGCTTAACCATCATGGATAGGCTTATACCTACTTTTGACCGAAATTCCCAGCTATGAATTTCGGATTCGCAGATATTCTACAACTGATCGGATCATTAGGTTTCTTCATCTACGGTATGAAGGAAATGAGCGATGGTCTTCAGAAAGTGGCCGGCTCGAAAATGCGGGTCATTCTCGGAGCCATGACCTCGAACCGGTTTCTTGGTGTGCTCACCGGATTTATGGTAACCGCATTGATCCAATCCTCTTCGGCCACAACGGTGATGATCGTGAGTTTTGTGAATGCCGGAATGCTCAGTCTGGTTGAATCCATCGGTGTGATCATGGGTGCCAACATCGGAACTACCATCACGGCCTGGCTTATTTCGTTGCTCGGCTTCAAAGTTCAGATATCCGATCTGGCGCTGCCGATCATTGCCATCGGATTCCCGATGCTGTTCTCTTCAAAGACATCAATCGCATCATTGGCGCAAGTTCTGATCGGATTCGCCATCCTTTTCATGGGATTGGATGCGCTGAAGAATTCTGTTCCTGACCTGAAGTCGAACCCAGAGATGTTGAGCTTCTTGGCCAACTACGCCAACATGGGCTATCTGTCCACTTTCATCTTCATCATCGTTGGAACGGTGCTGACGCTGATCATTCAATCTTCTAGCGCGGCAATGGCCCTCACACTAGTGATGTGTAACGAAGGTTGGATTCCTTACGAACTTGCCGCTGCCATGGTTTTGGGCGAGAACATCGGCACCACCGTAACTGCGAATTTGGCTGCACTCGTGGCCAATGTCCACGCCAAACGGGCCGCCTTTGCCCACTTCTTCTTCAATGTGTTCGGGGTATGTTGGATGTTCATCGTCTTCCCGTTCTTCCTTCAAGGAATTTCGTGGTACATGGGAACGTACATGAACATGTTCCCGTCAGGAGCCTCCTCAAACTACAATCCGGAGCATATTCCGATTGCGCTGTCCATTTTCCACACTTCCTTTAATCTGCTGAATGTGATCTTCCTTATCGCAGCCGTGCCTCTCATTGCTAAAGTTGTGACCAAGATCATCCGTTCCAAAGGCGATGATGAAGATTATAGTCTTGAATTCATCGGTAGAGGATTGGTGCAAACGCCAGAGATCTCGTTGATCGAAGCTGAAAACGAGATCATCAAATTTGCCAAACTCAATGTGAAGGGTGTGGAAAAGATCGGTGTTCTAATAGAGGAGACCGAAATAAAACGCCAGGCCAAGATCATTGAGAAACTGGAAGAGTATGAGAAGCACACCGACCAGTTGGAATTGAAGATCGCTGAATTTTTGATGGAACTGTCGAAAATGCAGCTTTCGAGCGATGGGTCCAGACGGATACAGTCTTTCCTCTCGGTCATCAATCACATGGAGTCGATAGGTGACATCTACTATCAAATGTCGCGTTCCATTGAACAGAAGATAGAGAAGAAGATATGGTTTGATGAGAATCATCGAGAAGACCTGCGCGAATTGAAGGCATTGGTATTGGAAAGCATGAAACTGATGCAGAAGGACCTGAAGTTGCGGCCTGATCAGATCAAACTGGAAGCGGCCATGGCGATTGAAAAGAACATAAACGAGAAACGTGACAAGTTCAGGGCCAAGAATTTCAAGCGGATCGAAAAAGGCAAATTCAGTCTAGAGGCAGGGCTGATCTACATGGATCTGGTGAGCGGTTATGAGAAGATCGCAGACAACGTGATCCATATTTCGCAGGCCTTGCGAGGCGATCATCTTGATCTGGAAGACGAGATCACGGTCGGTCCAAAATCGCAGCTTTCTGAAAAGCCGACCGCTTCGGACGGATCTCAGAATCCGATCAGAAAGGAAGAATAATATCGGGCGTAATGATCGTGTCGCTGTGTTGCAACGCTCGGTCAACGATATACATTTCGTAACGTATCGTATCGTATGGCGAACCGGGACGGGAAAAGTATCTGACATCCATTTCGCCTTCAAGCGCTCCGCTGCCGCCTACCGCTTCCAAGCGTTTGAAACGCACATGTAGTGGAAGTGGCGTCACAAATTCCTCGTAAACGCCATTCCGTTTTTCAAAATAATGGATGAACAGATTGTAATAATACTGCTCGTCAGGAGCAAACTGTCCAAGCGTGTCGCCTGCCGAAAGCCCCAGGTCGCCATCGCCATCGGTAAAATTGAACTTCACAAAACCCAAGGAATCGTTCGCGCTTAACGCTGCCGGATTGGAAAACACGCCAATAAGCTCAAGATCCGGACGGTTCGGAAAGTCCTGCTTCTTCAAACACGAACTGAACATGACAACCACAACCCCGAACAAAAGACCCTTTCTCATATCCCAAAATTAGGCAATTTTGAGCCCCGCATCCAAAGCATGAACACGTCAACCGAGCACATTACAGAACGGATATTCAGTTTGAACGAACACAATGACGTGTTGTTTGAGCAATTGGCGCTTCAACTTTTTCAGCATCACGCCAGCAAGAACGAAACCTACCGTGAGTTTATTGGCCACCTCGGAATAATTTCTGAAAATGTGACCAAGCTGGGCCAGATCCCTTTTCTGCCCATCTCGTTCTTCAAGCGCAACACGGTCGGCATTTTCAATTCTCCGCCCGAAGCCGTTTTCCTGAGCAGCGGAACCACCGGAATGGACCGCAGTCATCATCATGTGGTCAGTTTGGCGCTATACGATCGCAGCCTTTTGCATGGTTTCCAGCAGTTTTTCGGAAACCCCAAAGACTACTGCATCCTTGCCTTGCTTCCCTCCTATTTGGAACGTTCCAATTCTTCGTTGGTCTATATGACGCAGAAACTGATGAAAAAGAGCGGACATCCTGACAATGGCTTCTATCTGGATAGGTTGACCTCACTTTCCAAAGTATTGAGAAAGAATTCGGATAATGGGGTGAAAACCCTTTTGATAGGCGTGACCTTCGCCCTGCTCGAATTGGCCGAAAAGCATCCTCAGCCGTTGAAAAACTGCATTATTCTAGAAACGGGCGGCATGAAAGGCAGACGCAGGGAAATGCCGCGCGAAGAGGTGCACGGAATCTTGCAGGCAGCTTTCGGACTGGAGAACATTGCAAGTGAATATGGCATGACCGAACTGTTGAGCCAGGCCTATTCATTGGGAGATGGCATTTTCAAAACCCCACCTTGGATGCGGGTCTATGTGCGCGAAGCAACCGACCCGCTAGCTGTCTCCGAACGGGGAAAAGGCGCTTTGAATGTGATCGATCTGGCCAACATGCACAGTTGTCCGTTCATTGCCACGCAAGACCTGGCACATATTCATCAGGATCATTCGTTTGAGGTTCTTGGACGGATGGACGATGCGGAGGTGCGGGGGTGTAATCTGATGGTTTCGTCCTGACCGCAAAACCGCGGAGTTCGCGAGGAACGAAAAATCGTATCGAGAAGTCTTTCCTAAACCACCTTTATCAGGTAATAATTCTTTTTGCCACGCTGTGCGAGAATGTACTTTCCAGAGATAAGGAACGATGCATTTACCGAAAGCTCTGTGCTTCCGACCTTGTTCTGATTGATGGAAACACCGTTGCCTTGAATCATTTTCCGGGCTTCGCCTTTCGATGGAAAGATGGCCGCTTTTTCGGTCAGAAGGTCGATGACGGGAATGCCTGCCGCGATCTCTGACTTCGCTATTTCGAACTGTGGTACCCCATCGAAAACCGAAAGCAGGTCGGTTTCTGAAAGTTTGCGCAAGCTCTCTTCCGTTCCCTTTCCGAAGAGGATCTCTGATGCGGCCACGGCTGCATTGTAGTCTTCTTCAGAATGCACACGGATGGTCACATCCTTTGCCAACGCTTTCTGAAGCGCACGTTCATGCGGTGCGCGTTCCTGTTCGGCCTCAATCGCTTCAATTTCTTTCTTCGACAAGAGGGAAAAAATGCGGATGTATTTCTTGGCATCCTCATCCGAAGCATTCAACCAGAACTGGTAGAACTGGTAAGGCGATGTGCGTTCAGGGTCGAGCCACACATTACCACTTTCCGTTTTGCCAAACTTGCCGCCATCGGCTTTTGTGATCAAGGGAGCAACCAATGCCTTCGCTTCGCCCAATCCCATTCTGCGGATGAGTTCCGTGCCTGTGACGATGTTTCCCCATTGATCCGAACCGCCCATTTGCAGCTTCACGCCTTTGGTTTTCAGCAAGTGAGCGAAGTCGTAACCTTGCACCAATTGGTAGCTGAATTCGGTGAACGAGATGCCAGTTTCCAAACGATTCTGAACCGAGTCTTTCGCCATCATGTAGCTCACGGTGAGGTGCTTGCCAATGTCGCGCATGAAACCGAGAAAGGTCATTTCCTTGAACCAATCGTAGTTATTGGCCAGTTCCGCACGGTTCTCACCGTTCTCAAAATCGAGGAATTTCAGCAGTTGTTTCCCCACGCCTTCCTGATTCTTGCGAAGTGTTTCTTCATCCAAGAGATTTCTTTCTGCCGATTTTCCAGATGGATCTCCGATCATTCCGGTGGCACCGCCCACCAAGGCGATCGGTCTGTGACCGGCCAACTGCAAATGCTTCAGCAGCATGATCGGCACCAGATTGCCGATGTGCAGCGAGTCGGAAGTAGGATCGAAGCCCACATAGCCCGTCACCATTTCGCGGTTGAGCATTTCCTGCGTTTCGGGCATGCAATCGTGCAACAGGCCGCGCCAGTTCAGTTCTTCAATAAGGTCGTGGTGGGGTTTGAAGGGCATTTTCGGTTGTTTGGGCGGCAAAGTTATCAGCCTTTGGCGTAATCCTCCCGATCGAGCACCATTTCAAAACTAGTGAGACCGTTCATGCTCAAAGCCTATATGCACACTTTTGCTTTCACTCCATCTGCCTCACCGCCTCCCCAACCCCCCTAACAGGCATTTGGCACGCCTTGTCCACACACACATAGATGCGGGTTTCGCCTTGCACCGCTCGGTTTTCCAATAGCGGAAGGCCGTTCTCGGTTTCGCCACCCGCAAGCAACTTGTTCGGGTGGTGATGCTGTTCCATTTCTGCACGTTTGGCTTCGGCTTGGCTGCCAACAATTGCCACTTCATAGAAAGGATGCGTGTGGTGCAGCATCAACTCCAACCAGTTGGAATACCAGCTCGCACCCTGCGAAAGGCTTGGTTTGACGTTGTGCAACATCTGCTCCGATATGTCGAGGTATTCCTTTCGGTCGAGGTAGTGTCCAAGGTAGAAAAGCCCCTTCGCCATGCTCGAATTGGAGGAGGGAATAACGTTGTCTGTCAGCTCCATTTTGCGAGCAATGAGCTGTGCATCGCTGTTCGAATTGAAGAAGAACATGCCCGTTTCCGCATCATGGAAATGCGCGATGGCATACTTGGCCAAGGCATTGGCCTCGTCCAACCATTTCCTATCGAACGTGGCCTGATAGAGTGAAATGAACGCCTCTATGGTGAAGCAGTAGTCCTCCAAAAAACCGTTGATGGTGGAACGGCCTCCCTTGTGATTGTGCCACAGCCCGCCATCTTTCGTCCCCTGTTTTTTAAGGATGAAATC
>CAMCFW010000047.1 GCA_945874195.1 Chryseobacterium gleum | reverse complement strand
TTTAACCCCCGCAACAATAAGTTCGATGGGTTCATCGGTAAGCGTTTCCATCAAGCGAAGCAAGAACGGATAGCCCTTGCGCTCATTTCCAGTGGTGAGGAAAAGAAGCGAGCTTTTACCTTGACCGAATCCATATTTGCTTCGAAGTGCTGCTTTTTCTACAGTACGGGATTGATTGAACCGTTGCACATCAATAGGAGGGAAGAGCACCTTGATCTTATCTGGACTTACCTTATAAAGTTCAACCAATTCGGTCTTCATCATTTGCGAAGCAGCCAGAATCAGTCGGCTGTTCCGATAGGCTTTTCTGTCCAAATAAATGTTGAGCAGGTCGGGTGGCCATGGAATTTTCTGACCCATGGCGCGCAAATAACCCAGATGATTTCCGGGGCAAAGCACCATATCCTGATTAGAAGTTCTTCCCAAAGAAAACGAAAGGTCGAACCTACCTTCTGGAATGATCCGTGCCAATGCGCGGTCGAAAAAGTAGAGTCTCAATGGCTTTGGAACGCGCTTAAGATCAACCTGCACCACGTTGATCTCTGGGTGCAGTTCCACCGTTGGGTCTATCTTGGAAACGATCAGCGTCAGGTCATGTCCAAGTGCTCTGAATTCGTTCAGGTAGTTGAATAGCCTTGTTTCCAGACCACCGTTCCTCAATAAGCGATAGTGTATGAGTGCAATACGCATGGTGCTAAAGTAGAGTGGGTGGTCTTAAAAGTCATCAAGTTTCAAAAAGTCGTACATGTTATGTCCTCCGAAAGTGCTAAAGTGCAGGTAAGATGCCCGTAATGTTTCGTAGAATTGGCAACCCAAGTTAGAAGGAATGAAAGACCGTTGGCTGTTCATAGTAAATCCGGTTTCGGCCGATGGTAAAGGCGAGATCAAGTGGAAATCGGTGCATCAGGCGTTCTTAAAGGAGGGTTTTGATCCAGTTGTATGGTCATCAGAATACAACGGACACATTGAGCAACTTATGGAACGGGCCTGTTTTGAAGGCTTTCGAAAGGTTGCGTCCTTCGGAGGCGATGGTTCGCTGAATGCGCTGGTGAATGGGTTGATGACTCAGAAGGTCTGTATTCCTAGTGAAGTGTTGATGGCCCATTACCCAAGCGGAACAGGGAACGATTGGTGTCGGTTCTTTAAAGTGCCCGATTCGCCTAAAGATTGGGTAGCCATGGTTAGGGCCGATACGCAGTTCAAACACGATGTAGGCCGAATTGACCTGATGAAGGACGGTAGATCGGCCGTTCGTCACTTTGTGAATATTGCGGGAGTTGCGTACGAATCGAAATGCGCGGTGCTCATCACTGAGGCCCGAAAGACCTCCAGTCTTCTGCAAGGCAAATTATTCTACGATTACATCGTTTTCAAAGGACTGATGTCTTTCCAAGCCCCAGAACTCATTCTCAGGTATAACGGAATTACCCGCCAACAGAAGTTTTTCAACATGAGCATGGCCATTTGCAAATTCAATGGTGGCGGAATGATCCCTGCCCCTTTTGCCGATCCGGCTGACGGCATGTTTGACGTGACAACGTTTGACGACATGAGCATCATGACGGTTCTGAAAGACTATCCGAAGCTGCGGGCGGGCACCATATTTAAAAATCCCAAGATCAGGACGTTTCGAACCGATAGGATAGAAGTGGAGAAGGTGGGTGGTGCCGATTTTGTTGAAGCCGATGGCGAATACGTAGGAAAGACCCCGGCCACTTTCTCCATTCAGAAACAGGCACTGAGATTCATTGTAGGAGCGATTCCCGAAAAGAAGGAATTCCCGTTCTGATCTCCCTTTCCGGAAGCTTCATCGTTTATTTTTTCCGCATGATGAGCAATGGCGTTCTGCTGTGCATGGCCATGTCTTCTGTATAGCTCGTGTTGAATAGATATTCGAGTATACCGCTCTTGTAGGTGAACATGGCCACCAGGTCAGGCTTATCTGAAACAATGAACTGGTCCAATCCGGAAATGATGTCTGAATCCATTACGGCATTGAAAGTGATGTTCGGATAATCTGTGCTAGCAATCAGTTGCAACTTGGTGCTTTCTTCATCAAATGTGCTTGGATCGATCAGGTCGGGATAAACATGCACCACATGGATGGCCGCATTGAAGAACTGCGCGAACGATATTAGTTCGGCAATTTCCTCTTCAATATTGGTCAGGTCGGTGGCAAAGGCAATGTTGCTGGGTCGGTTGGCCTCAGCACCCGAAGGCACGAAGATGGTGGGGCAGGAAATGTGTTCGAGAACACCCGAGGCCACTGAACCGAAGATCCGGTTCTGTATGACAGATTCGCCTTTGGTGCCCATAACGATCAGGTCTACCTTATGTTCCTTGCTGTATGTTTCCAACACTTCGATGGGGTCGCCATAGCTGAAATCGCAGCTGATCTTTGCATCGATACCAGTTGTTCTGCGAATGGATGCTGCCAATTCGCGGCTGGCCTCAATGGATTCCTGTTTCAGTATCTCGTTAAGCTTGGCGGTGAATGCATAAGCAGGTCGAGGGAGGTTATCGCAGTGCAATAAGATGAATTCAGCATCCAGATTGACCGAAAGCGAAACAGCATATTCGGCAGCCTTTCGCGCAAGAATGGAATAGTCTGTGGGGATGAGAATTTTCAATCGGGTATTTTTCATATCGTGGTGCTGATGGTTGTGGTATTGTATTTTCCAGCAACCAGATTCTGGCGGATCTTGCCGAATGTTTCAATTGTGTAGTTCACGTCCTCCAAAGTGTGGACAGCCGTTGGTATCAACCTAAGAAGGATGATCCCCTTCGGCACCACAGGATAGACCACCATGGAACAGAAGATGTCGTAATTCTCGCGGAGGTCTACAATAAGGGCCGTGGCTTCTGGTATTGTTCCGTTCAGATAGACCGGTGTAACGCACGATTGGGTGTTGCCAATGTCGAACCCGGCCTTTTTCAACCCCGCCTGCAAGGCATTTACAATGGTCCACAGCCTGTCTTTCAATTCTGGATTCTTCCGCAGCAGTTCCAGTCGTTTCAGCGCTCCGATGACTATCGGCATGGGCAGACTTTTTGCGAATATCTGCGAACGCATGTTGTAGCGTAGGAAATCGATCATATCGGCTTCTCCGGCCACAAATCCTCCGATGCTCGCCATGCTCTTGGCAAACGTTCCGAAGTAGATGTCGATTCCGTCCTGGCAACCTTGTTGTTCGCCTGTTCCGGCACCGGTCTTTCCTTGCGTTCCGAAACCGTGAGCATCATCTACAAATAAACGGAAGGCATATTTCTTCTTCAGTTCAACGATCTCTTTCAGGCTTCCCTGCACACCGCTCATGCCGAATACCCCTTCCGTTATCACCAGAACTCCACCGCCTTGTTCGTTTGCCAATTTGGTGGCGCGTTGCAATTGCTTTTCTAGGTTTTCGATGTTGTTGTGTGGATAAACAAACCGTTTTCCCATGTGCAGCCGAACACCGTCCAGTATGCACGCGTGCGAGTCAGAATCGTAAACGATCACATCGTGTCGGTTCACCAAGGCATCAATGGCCGAAACCATGCCCTGATATCCGAAATTGAGCAGATAGGCATCTTCTTTCATGACGAAATCGGCCAGTTCACGCTCCAACTGCTCGTGGAAGTTCGATTGTCCGCTCATCATTCGGGCGCCCATCGGGTAGGCCATTCCCCAATCGCGGGCGGCTTCGGCATCGGCCTTCCGCACTTCCGGATGATTGGCAAGCCCCAAATAGTTGTTCAGGCTCCACACAAGGCGTTGCTTTCCGTTGAACAGCATCTTGTTGCTTATCTCTCCTTCCAGCTTAGGGAAGGTGAAATAGCCATGCGCTTCTTTGGCGTGTGCGCCCAATGGGCCACGGTTGTTCTTGATCCGTTCGAAAATATCCATCGAATTCTTGTCTTTTGGTTGCCGACAAAGGTATTGCTTCCCATTTGGCAGGAAATTGATAGACGCAAAAGTTTTTAACTTAGAACTGATGGAAATAGGGGGCTTTCACATGCCCACGCCCAGCATCAATTGTTTTCCTTCTGGTGCAGTTCTTCTGTAACATGGGCCGAATCCCAATCTGTGATAAAATGAACAAGTACTTGCTTCAAAGCTTCCATAGCCGTGCCATTCAGGTGGTCTAGGTTGTCCAATCGTGTATGGTAGCATGGATCGAGCGAGTCGGTGCGCATGCCGATCAGGCTGAGGGCCGGCAGCCCCAACATTCGGAATGCCGATGCATCTGACGCTCCGACATCGAACGGTATCTTCTTGACCGAAATGCCGTGAAACTGAAACGACCTGTCCATCTTCGCGATCAATTCCCGATCAAATCCAACCATTGTGTTCGTTTCGCGGGTGGCTATGGCCAAATGCTCCAGATCTTTTATGGTGTCGAGATTAATGAGTAAGGCATTTTCTTCCAGAAGCTGCTTCTTGTGCTTTTTTCCGTAAGCATAAGCTCCGCGCAAACCAGCCTCTTCGGCTCCAAAACTGATGCAACGAATTCGGGTGTGCTGCAACTTTTCCTTCGAGAAAACCTTTGCCATTTCGAGGGACATGGCAACACCCGTCAGGTTATCCAACGCACCATGCACCACCTCCTTACCGTGCATGTCGAAATAAACAATCAGAATGGGGCAGGTGAGCAAAAAGAACCACCAAAAGTAAATGCTCCACGGGCCAGGAAAGATCGTTGCCAACACCAGAAAAACGGCTAGTAATGGAAAAAGCACACCCGCCACCACAGACAGCACTGCACCCGCATGTTTTAGCTTATACCACCATTTGAATTCCTTCACGCTATCGATGTGACCTGCAATGATGATAGTGGATCGAACCTCACCTGTTGGCTCAATATCTCCTATCACGTTATGCGAACGCTTCTTCTTGAACAGAAAATCAAGCCAATGCCTATAAGTGACGAAATGGCCCAAAAACAAGACGGCATTTGCCACAGCTAGGATGGCAGCCGAAACCAAACTGAAATGATAGAGCAGCAAACTCACTCCATATAGCACACTGAATATTTTCAAGGACTGAAAATGTGCTTCCAATGCCGAATCGAAGGGCATTAATTGTGTAGTATGGCAATACTTTTCGAATTCTTGCTTGGTGTGAAGTTGAGCCTGATGTTCTTCTTCGCTGCCAAAATAGCGACCTCCGAATTTTGCCACTATCTCGGTGACGAATACAACCATGCTTTCCCTTTGTTTGTGTAAAGGTATTTGATTTCAACTTGGTCAAAGACCAGCTACGTTCCATAGCAGCACGAAATTCAACCAGCGGAATTCAGTTGGAATCTACCTCAAGCAGGAAATTTTGATCTGATCATCAGTTATCGACTGCTGATTCAGATGTCAGGCAGAAAAGTTTAGGGTTTCGTTAGAACGCGTATCCGTTCTCTTTCACCATGTAGGCCACCACTTGTCTTCGAAGTGCCTTCGGGTTCACATCATACGATTTGAGGAGTTTACCTACCACGTATTTGGCCATCGTCTTTTCTGAACCTTCTGCGTAGGCTGCAATGGCATCCAAAGCAGTCTTCCGGGTTCGTTCCAGGGATTCGTAGAGGTAGATCTGCAGCATGGCGCGCTGTATGGCCAGCTTGGCCTTGTCAGCATCACCGGTCTCCATTTTTCGGATCTTCAGGTGGGCTGAATCGCAGACGAATGCATCGGCCAGAATGTCGGCCAGATTCATCACAATTTCTTGTTCGTCCACCATTTTCTTGCCCAGTTTCTTTCCGGCAGCACCAGAAAGGAACATGAAGACATCCTTTATGGCCTGCACGATCCGTGCTTCTTCTTCAGCGCCCGATGCGGTTCCGGTGAAGAAGGCCTTCAGCACACGTTTCTGAACATTCTTGCCTTCGCCCATCAGGTCGATCTCCTTGGTCTTCAGTGCACGCTTGGTCAACTCGGCCACCGACAACAGTCTATTGATCTCGTTGGTGCCCTCGTAGATCTTGGTGATACGCGCATCGCGGTAGGCCATTTCAATTCCTGTTTCGGCAGAATAGCCCATTCCTCCGAAGATCTGAAGGGTTTCGTCACTGGCAAAATCGACATTATCAGAACCTTTTACTTTCAGGATGGCACACTCGATGGCGTATTCGCGAACGGCCTCCAATTTGGCCTCCTGCTTTGTCTTTCCTGCCTTTACCAGTTCTTCGGTTTTCAGGTCTATGTTGCGCCCTATGCGCCAAATGCCAGCATCCACGCAGAATGTGCGAGAAGCCATTTCGCCCAACTTGTGCTGCATGGCCCCAAATTCAACAATGGCCGTATCGAATTGCTTGCGCTCTTTGGCGTAGGCGATGGCCTGATCGATGGCGAACTTGCAACCACCGTTGGTACCGGCTGCCAGTTTGATGCGTCCGGTGTTGAGTATGTTGAGCGCCATGCCGAATCCGCCTTCGCGCTCGCCCAATAAGTTCTCTTTCGGAATCATCGTATTTTCGAAGAACACCTGAACGGTTGATGAACCTTTGATGCCGAGTTTCTTCTCTTCGGCACCCAAGGTGATGCCTCCAAATCCTTTTTCAACGATGAAAGCGGTGAGGCGCTTGTCCTCATCAATTTTGGCGAACACGATGAAGATGTCGGCAAAACCTCCGTTGGTTATCCACATCTTCTGCCCATTCATCACATAATGCGTTCCTTCTGCATTGAGCACCGCGCGGGTCTTTCCCGAATTGGCGTCAGATCCTGCGGTGGGTTCGGTGAGGCAATAACATGCTTTCAAAGTTCCTGAGGCTACGCCAGGAAGGTATTTTGCCTTCTGGGCATCGTTGCCGTAATAAACAATGGGCAATGACCCGATGGAAGTGTGGGCCCCGATGGTGGTGGCAAACGAAAAACCGAGCGATATCATTTCAGAGAAGATGAGTCCGGTGTTGAAATCGAGATCGATACCACCGTATTCTTCGCCAATGGCCACACCGCAAAGCCCCAGTTGGGCCGACTTTTCGAGCAGTTCGAGAATCTCAGGTTGGTGCTTGGAAGCATCTAGTTCGTAACCGCGTTTTTTCAGTGGTTCCTGAATTTCCTGAATACAGAAATCCTTCACCATCTCTCCGATCATCTTCTGTTCTTCGGTAAATTCTTCTTTGATGAAGATGTCTTTTGGATTCCCTTTTTCAAGGAGGAATGAGCCGCCTGTAAGTGCCATTTTATGTGTGTTTGACGCAAAAGTAGAAAAAAAGCAATGCATGCATTGCTTCGTGTGATTTTAGGTCCTTGTCAAGCGTCAAATTATATGTCGTGGGCAATTGCTTACTTCGCGTCATGAGCATCACCACCACCGATATTCCAACTCTGGAGGAGTTGAGGGACGTTTTTGACAAACGCAGACCCTATTTCCACATCAATAAGGGACGCACCGAGGCGGGTATCTTCAAGTTTGAAGTGAACGAATCGCTTGTGGCATCTGAAGACACGTTTGAAGAAGACCTGCTGCTGCTGTCGTTCCCTATTGCGTATATGGATCACATTGCGCCCATTCTTCATCATTTCAAGCTGAAGACAAACCAGGACTACTTCTTGGAACAGTGTAGGGAGGTGATAGCCGTGGCCGAAAATCATCAGAATGAGAAGGGAGCTGGTAAAATGAGCTTCCAGAGTCTGTTCTACAATATCCCGCAGTCCATTCAGTCGGTGAACTACGATGCCATCATTGTGCTGGCCATTCACGTGTTCGGAAAAGGGGAGGAGGAACGCGATTACCGCATTGTGGGCTACATACACGCCAACGAGTTCGATTTTGCGCCCTACGAAGACCCGACCATCATTGAGAAGGGCTATTACTACAACATGCTCCGTGTGACCGAACATTCGGAGGGAGGGGTGAAGATCTATCGTAGGAAGAAGATCTTCTCGTTGATGTTCTCCATTCTACATCATCTGGTCTATCAGAACGGGGTCAATTTCTGTTTTGCCTGCATGGGCAAAGAGAACGAAAGCATTAAGGAGGCACTGCATCGTAACACCATACTGCATGGCGAATATTACGAGCGCCTGCCCTTTACCATGTATAGCAAGGTCAACCTGCTTTATGGAAGCAAAAAGGAATACGATAAGCTGGTGGACATAACGCACGATGAGCCCCGATTGAGGGCCTACTATGCGAAGATGCACGCCAAAATGCACCGCTATCTGTTCTATAATCATTTGAATTTCGAGTCGTTTCAGAAGCTGATGCACAGTATGAAGGCCTATTCGCCATCGAGTGGGGTGTATGCGCATTTGGACGCCAGTGGCAACATCATAACGGCCAGTGGGGCGATGAACTGGGGCGAATTCCTCACATTTCAGATCGTGAACCCGAAAGGCATCTTCAAGCTTATTCAGGCCACGGGCATCATGAAACATTTTTTCAAGCCTTCGATGGGAATCGGGAAGCCCGAAGACTACAAGAAATTGTTGAAGGGGTTGTGCTACAAATACCGTGAGGAATCGGGCGTAGGTGTAACGGTAATTTCAACTTCTGATGGTGACGAGTACAAGAGCGTTTACAAGAGTCTGCTCGATGACAAGTACGCGTATTTCATCATCTGCAACGATGAGAAGAAGCTCCAGCAGTTCAAAAAGCGGTCGGAAAGCCCTGACGGACACCCGATGCTCTTTCTCGATCAGCCGATCATATAAAGATAGAACCCATTGTCCGCTGGGGTGAATCCCACCTTAATGGGCCTGATAATGCTTGTGAGCTGCAATTTGCCCAAGGCGTTTTTCAATTAACGAACGTGCGCTTGTTCCATTTCGGAGGAGGTGTTTTACTTAACGTTAGGTTAACAATAGATTCAAAGCCCCTAAATACCTTGCGTACAATTATCCCAAACCAAGCACATGGATATTTCAACGGGTCTTCTCGTACTTTTAGTGTTATGCATCCTTTGCGCCTGTGCATTTGAATTCATCAACGGGTTCCACGATACGGCCAATGCGGTGGCCACCGTTATTTACACGCACTCTCTCCAACCGACCCAGGCGGTCATCTGGAGTGGAATATGGAATGCGTTGGGCGTTTTTGCAGGTGGAATCTCCGTGGCAATGGGAATCATACACCTATTGCCCATCGATGTGCTTATCGATCAGAACATTTCCCACAGTGTCAGCATCGTTTTCGCCATGCTGCTCACCGCCATCCTTTGGAATCTTGGCACTTGGTTCTTCGGCATTCCTGCCAGCAGTTCCCATACGCTGATCGGTTCCATTCTGGGAGTTGCCCTCGGTTATTCGTTCATGAATGAAGGTGCCAGCGATGCGGTCAACTGGGGCAAAGTAACAGATATCGGACTTTCGCTGCTGATCTCACCTCTTTTCGGATTCGGACTCACCGTTTTCCTCATGTTCGGGCTGAAAAGCATCGTGAAGGACAAGAGTATTTTCAAAGAGCCGGAGAAAAAAAAGGCACCACCGATTTGGATACGCAGCATCCTCATTCTCACCTGCACCGGGGTCAGCTTCACACATGGTTCGAACGATGGTCAGAAAGGGGTCGGGCTCATCATGTTGATCCTCATTGCCATTGCACCGACCTACTATGCCATTGACATGAAGAAGGACCATCGGCAGATCGAATTGGGAACCATTCAGATGACCGAGGTGATCACTGCACTGGAGGCCACCAAGTTATCCAAGACCGACAGTTCTCATGTGAAGGTCATACGTACCGAGCTGGACCAAATGGCCGCTTCTCATGCCAAAATGGGCAATGAATCGAAGCTGACCAAGGAGGATAGATTCCTTACCCGAAAGAATATTCTGGTCATTGACAAATCCGCCAGAAAGCTACTCGACAGTCAAGACCTTGTCGTAAGCGACTATCAACGCAAAGCGCTGAAAACCTCTGCCGTTACCTTGGTCGGATTCACCGATTATGCACCCTTTTGGGTCATCATCATCATTTCCCTTTCGCTCGGACTCGGCACTATGATCGGTTGGAAACGTATCGTGGCAACCATTGGAGAACGCATTGGCAAGACACACCTCACCTACGCACAGGGAATGAGTGCTGAACTCGTTGCCGCGAGTACCATCGGTGTCAGCACAAGTTTGGGACTCCCCGTAAGCACCACACACGTG
>CAMCFW010000046.1 GCA_945874195.1 Chryseobacterium gleum | reverse complement strand
GATGGATTCACTACCCCGGTCGGGTTTTTACCGATCATGGTTCAGGCATTTGCATTCCATCTTTTAGGGGTCGAATGGTGGGTCTATTGTCTTCACGCGGCCATCTTCAACGGATTGTTCGTCATAGTTGTGTATAAGTTATTGCAGATCTTAAGGGCCGAGATCTGGATATCGATTCCTGTGGCGTTGCTGAGCGGGGTGTTGTTCTATCCGCCCATGGCAACACCATATCCGGATCAGCATGCCTTCTTTTTCTCGCTTCTGGCGCTGACCGTTGCAACCAAAGCCGTGTTTTCAGAAGGCAGAAATGTGTTCGTCTGGTGGTCGGCTGTTCCGGTGATCATCACGTGTGGCCTTCTGAGCAAACATGTTCCTACAGTTTTTGTGATTCCAGCCGTGGCGGTACTGTTCGGACTGTCCGTTTGTTCGGGTCAACGTGCGAAAGTACTGCTAGGTACGCTGGCGGGAATCCTCGTTTCCCTCGTGTGCGTCTTGCTCGTGTTCGGCCTCTCGGTCATCCTTAGTGACGATTTCTGGTATACGATGGTTCGACTCCCGACAGAGCTCGCATCAACCAGGTTGGATGATAATGAATCGCTTGGTTTCAAGTGGTGGCGAGCGTTCTATCTCCGTCCGTTCCAAGTGCTCTCCAAGCAGAATTTCACACTTTCCATCGTGCATCTGTTGCCCATTGTCTTCATTCCGCTGCTTCTCTTTGTCCAGCGTTCAAACGAGACAGCCCGAGTTAATTACAGGTGGCACCTGAGTATTTTGACCGTTATGTTGGGGTTGCACCTTGCGAGTTCTCAGTTTGTTGACATCACTTCAAATCAGCGCGAAAATGGAATTCCGTTCGTATTTGTCTGCGTTGGACTGGCGCTGGTCTGGCTTCAGAGTGAGGAAGTGCAACGAGTTGTTCGTGGCCGCTTTTCCAAGATAACCCATGGCACCGCGCTGTTTGCGATAGGCGTTATCTGTATCATGACCTGGGATGCATTCCAGTTCAATCAGCGGGTTAACGAGACAAGAAAGGTGCTTGATTCGGAGTTCAACTCCACCGTTGGAACCATCGGAATGATCAAAGGAACAGGGCTTGACGGACTGCAATACAATGGACCGTACGGAACGGGCCTGTTGCGGCCAGATAGTCTTATCCTGTTCCTGCGGCAGCATTCCGATGAACGTTTCCTTCTTTTCGGGGACATGGCCATTCTCAATGGCCTGACGGGGAACAGGCCCATTTCTCCGGTTCTCTGGTTCCATCCGGGGCTTACCTTGCCCGATACACTTTCGAATGAGTTTGCGGAATTCCGAAGCTCATTCACATCACAGGTGATTGCAGACAGCCCATCATTCGTCATATTCGAACGAAACAACCGCAGGACCTACACCCATTTGGCATGGAATCACTTCCCGGAATTGAACATCTGGCTTGAGGCGAATACGATCGACCGCAGAAGGGTCGGTGGGTTTGATGTTTGCCGATTAAAAGTACGGTAGGGTTATTTCGGAGCTTGATAAAGCATAATCGCTCCAAGGAACAGATACAAGATGTTCGGGATCCAGACAGCCACCGTAACAGGCACATTTCCTTCAATGGCAAAGGTCTGCGAAACCTGCATGAACAGAATGTAAGAGAAACTGAGCAACAGCCCCAGACCGATGTGCATACCTATGCCGCCACGCACCTTTCGGCTTGCCAAACTGACACCGATGATGGTGAGAATGAACGCTGCGAACGGCAAAGACGACCTTCGGGCACGTTCCACCTCAAAATAATCGACAAAGTCGGAACCGCGCATTTCTTCCGTTTCAATGAACTCGTTCAACTGCCAATAGTCCATGGCCTCAACTATCTTAAGTCGCTGCCCGAAATCCTTAGGCTTGAATGGAAACACGGTATCCAGCTTTTCGGCCGTTCTCACCGTCTCATGAACGCCATCAAAACTTCGTTCGTAATACTTTTTCACACTCCATTTCTGAATAATGGTGTCGTATACGATATGGTCGGAAATGAGCTTGTAGGTCAATTTACCGTCTTCAAACTTCTCTAGCGAAAACTTGTATCCGGTCATCCGTTCAGGGCTGAATGAATCGAAATAGATGAACACGCCCGGCTGAACCTGATAATGCTGATTCCGGCCATAGAATTTGTAAGGCATGTTGATATAGGTGTTCTCGAACAGAATGCGCTCGTGATTGGCCTTTGGGATGATGAAATGGTTGAGCCCAAGGCTGATGGATGCAAGAATGGTGGAGCCGAGCAGATAAGGCAACATCATGCGATAAAAACTGATTCCGCTGCTCAGAATGGCAACAATTTCTGACCGATAGGCCATTCTTGAGGTGAAAAGAATGACCGCCACAAAAATGAAAAGCGGACTGAAAAGATTGGCAAAGTAGGGGATGAAATAGATGTAATATTCCGTCAGAATGGTCCACACGCTGAGTTTATGCGAGATGAAATCGTCCAGCTTTTCTGACAGGTCGAACACCATCGTGATGCAGATGATCAGTCCGATGGTGAAAAAGAACGTACCGAGGTACTGCCGTAAAATGTATCTGTCCAGTCGGGTGAGCACGGTCTTAGAGTCTGTTCAGGAGTAGGGGCACAACCCGGTCTTTCCAAGCACGGAATTGTCCGGCCTCGATCTGCAAGCGTGCTTGGCGCATCAACTCCAAATAGAACGCAAGATTGTGTATGCTGGTGATCTGTGGCCCCAGAAGCTCCTTTGCCGCAAAAAGATGTCGCACATAGGCCTTTGTGTAAAGATGGTCCACCGAACTGGTCCCTTTCTCATCCAACGGGGAAAAATCGTGCTCCCATTTCCTGTTTTTCAGATTGATAATGCCATCCCAAGTGTAAATAAGTCCGTGGCGGGCGTTGCGGGTGGGCAGCACACAGTCGAACATATCGATGCCCAGGGCAATGGATTCGAGCAGATTGGCCGGAGTTCCAACACCCATCAGATAGCGAGGTCGGTCCTTCGGTAGTATGTCGCAGACCACTTCGGTCATGGCATATATTTCCTCATCCGGTTCGCCCACACTCAAACCGCCAATGGCGTTTCCCTCGCGTTCGAACGAGGCGATGGTTTCGGCACTTTCAATCCGCAGGTCTTTATACGTTGAACCCTGAACAATGGGGAACAGGGCCTGATGGTGTCCGTATTTCGGTAGTGTCGAATCCACATGGTCGCAGCAGCGTTTCAACCATCGGTGGGTCATGTGCATCGATTGTTTCGCGTAGCTGTAATCGCATGGATAAGGCGTGCATTCGTCAAATGCCATGATGATGTCGGCACCAATGCTGCGCTGAATGTCCAACGATGTTTCGGGACTGAAAAAGTGTTTCGAACCATCAATATGCGAGGCGAAGGTCACTCCTTCTTCCGTTATCTTCCGTTTGTGAGCCAGGGAATAGACCTGGTAGCCGCCACTGTCAGTAAGTATCGGTCTTTTCCAGTTCATAAACTGATGAAGGCCACCTGCGGCCTCCATTGTTTCCATGCCTGGACGCAGGTAAAGGTGATAGGTGTTTCCAAGGATGATCAGCGCCTTTATTTCGGTTTCGAGTTCGGTCTGGTGCACACCCTTCACTGTTCCAAGTGTTCCGACAGGCATAAAAATGGGTGTTTCAATCACTCCGTGATCGGTGGTCAGGCGTCCTCTTCGGGCCTTTGAAAGTGGATCGGTGTGAGTTAGATCGAACGAAAGTCCCATGTTCATAAAATCGCCCAAATGTACTTAAATGCCCTAGAGCGGTTGGTTAGTTTTGCCGTTGAAACACATGAACCTGACCGATCTTCAATCTCTTCCCGTGTGGCAGCTCGTTGCAGCCGGGATCTTTGTCGGTTCACTTGTCGTTCAGCTGTTCTATTACTTGTTCTTCTTTTTGAGATTGGCGCTCTACAAGCCAGTTGAAGATAACAGCAGACCCCAACCGGTCTCGGTCATCATCTGTGCATGGAATGAGGAGGAAAACCTCAAAAAGAACCTTCAGTCCGTTTTGGAACAGGATCATCCTGAATTTGAAGTGATCGTGGTGAACGACCATTCGGTTGACGAAAGCGACCTGATGCTGCAGGCATGGCAACAGCGGTATGAACATCTGCGAGTGATCAACCTGAGCCGCGAAAATGCTCAGATGCGCGGAAAGAAATTTGCCATCTCCATGGGCATTAAGGGCGCCAAATATGAGAACCTCATGTTCACCGATGCGGATTGTCGCCCTAGTTCAAAGTATTGGTTGCGTACGGTTTCACAGGGACTGAAGGATGAAAAGATGATCGTGCTGGGTCATGGGGCGTTCGAACGTAGAAAAGGTCTGTTCAACAAATTTTACCGATACGAAGGCATCCATATTGCATTGCAGTTCTTCTCTTATGCTTTGGCCGGCATGCCATACATGGGCGTTGGACGGAATCTGGCCTACAGGAAAGACCTGTTTTTTCAGACGAAAGGGTTCATCAAACATCGGCATGTGGCATCGGGAGACGATGATCTGCTGGTGAACGAAGTTTCAACATCCAAAAACACCTCCATCGAGGTGAGAAAAGGCTCGCATACCATTTCAGAGCCGGTTGAAAGCCTAAGTGCATGGTGGATCCAAAAGAGGCGCCATCTTTCAACCGGCAGTTATTATCGACTATCATCAAAGATCTTATTGGGAATTTACACCACATCGCATCTTATGTTTTATCTGTCACTTTTCGTGGTTCTGTCGACAGGAACATTGTATTGGTTGGCACTTTGTGGTATTTTGGTAAAATGGACTGTTCATTTGTCGATCATAAGAGTGGTGACGCGACTATTGGAAGAGGACGATCTTTTGTTATTTTCGCTCTTGGGCGATATGTTCACCCCATTTTTCAACACCGCAGCAGCTATTTCAAACCGAATAAGTCCAGCCACTAGATGGAGATAGAAATCAATCCTGATCTGTCAGAAAAAGCACTTGTTGATTATCGTCTGGTAAGGGCAGCCATTGACCATGGCGATCAGAAGGCCTATGCCCAGTTGATGGACCGCTATCGTGATAGCATCTATTTCATGTTGTTGAAGATGGTGAACGACCGCGATGATGCGGACGACCTGACCATAGAAGCTTTCGGAAAAGCATTCAATAAACTTCACCAATACACGCCCAACTACGCTTTCAGCACGTGGTTGTTCAAGATAGCATCCAATAATTGCATCGATTTCATACGTAAGAAAAAGAAGAACCTTCTTTCGCTCGACAAGCCTTTTGAAGGCAATGACGGAGGCGTAATGACCATGGATGTTCCATCTGGGACCCTCGATCCCGAAGAGGCATACATCAAGGCGCAGAAAAAAATTCTGATGCACGGAGTTGTTGAAAAACTGAAACCTCGCTATAGAACCTTGGTCGAACTCCGCTATTTCAAGGAATACTCCTACGAAGAGATTGCACAGGAACTGGATCTGCCACTTGGAACGGTGAAAGCACAGCTTTTCCGGGCTCGGGAATTCCTCTACAATATTCTCAAGAACAGCAAGGAAAAGATTTGAACGTGGAAGATCCGACTCCCATTTCTTGGGAGATCATCCTAAAGTATTTCCAAGGACTGACCGATACGCAGAAGCAACAATTTGCGGCTCTCTATGATGCGTATTTCGAATGGAACACGCAGATCAACGTTGTTTCCAGAAAGGATTTTCACCTGTTCTATGAACGTCACGTTCTGCATTCGTTGGCCATTGCCAAGGTGGCCGATTTTGAAGACGGAACGACCATTTTGGATGTAGGAACAGGAGGAGGTTTCCCTGGAATTCCCTTGGCGATCCTTTTCCCGAATTGCAATTTTCATCTGGTCGATAGTATCGGAAAGAAGATAAAGGTTGCCAATGGTGTTGCCGAAACCATCGGACTGAAGAATGTGAGGGCTACCCAAGGCCGAATGGAACAGGGCCGAGAGAAGTATGATGTGATCGTGACACGCGCTGTTGCTCCTCTTGCGCAGCTAAAACATTGGCTTGTCGGAAAACTGGATGCCAAAAGCAAAAAGGCCGTTTCGGGCTTGTTCTGTCTGAAAGGTGGCGACCTGACCGAAGAGATCATTCAAGCCAAAGTGAAGGCGAACCTCTACGACATTTCTGATTCGTTTAAAGAGGAATTCTTCGAGACCAAGAAGGTTGTTTGGGTGAAGAGGTTCTAACCCTGCATCTGTAATTCCAACAGACCTTTATACAGTCCGCCTTCTTTGGCCAAAAGCTCCTCGTGACGTCCATTTTCGGTGATGGAACCATTGTCAAGCACCAGAATGCGGTCGGCTTTTCTGACAGTGGACAGTCGGTGGGCAATGACCAACGAGGTGCGACCGACCATCAATTTATCCAGGGCCTCCTGCACCAACCTTTCCGATTCTGAATCCAACGAACTGGTGGCCTCATCCAAAATGAGGATTCGTGGATCTTTCAGCACCGCACGGGCAATGGCGATGCGCTGCCTTTGGCCACCCGAAAGTTGAATGCCACGCTCACCAACAACTGTTTCGTACTTCTCTGGAAAGCTCTCAACGAAAATGTGTGCGTTCGCTTTTTTGGCTGCTGCCTCAATTTCTTCGAGCGAAGCACCGGGTTTTCCATATTCGATGTTCTCGCGGATGGTTCCACCGAACAGGATCACATCCTGCGGCACGATGGCCATCTGATTTCGGAGGAATTCCAATCCCATTTCTTTGGTGTCGATTCCGTCAATGGCTATGGTTCCTGAGACTGGATCGTAGAATCGCAATACGAGCGAGGCAATGGTCGATTTTCCTGAACCTGAAGGGCCGACAAGTGCGATGGTTTCTCCCTGTTTAGCTTCAAAACTAACTCCTTTCAGCACAGAAATGTCCGGTCGGCTCGGGTATCTGAACTTTACATCCTCGAATTTCAACGAACCTGAAATGGTCGAAACAACAGCCGGTGTAACAGCTTCATACGGCTCGGGCTCTTCATCCATGATCTCCAAAATGCGCTCGGCTGCGCCTATTGCTTTCTGAATCTGTGCGTACATCTCGGCAATTCCACCGATGGAAGCACCCACAAAAACCGAATAAAGCACGAATTGGATCAGGCTTCCGAAGGTCATCAGATCCTGATTGACCAGCCGAGCACCATACCATATTACACCCACAATGGATCCGAAAAGGCAGAAAATGATAAACGAGGCGAAGAATCCTCGTGCTTTCGCCCCTTCCAACGCTTTTTCAATGATGGACTCGGTGCTTTTCGCGTAGCGCACGCTTTCGTACATCTCGTTCGCAAACGATTTCACATTGGTAATTCCGGCCAGAGTTTCCTCTACGATAGTGTTCGATTGGGCGATACGGTCTTGCGTTTCCTTCGATATCCGTCTGATCATCCTCCCGAAAACAACGGCAAAAACCGCAACAAGTGGCACAATTCCCAACATGACCAAGGTCAACTCGACCGAAGTATAGGCCAGGAAGGCGATGCCACCGACAATAAGCATGGATTGTCTCAGAAACTCGGCCACCACCGTGGTGAACGTGTCCGACAGCATGTTGATGTCCGTTGCGATGCGGCTGTTCATTTCTCCAACGCGGTTCTGAGAAAAGTAGGACATGGGCAAGCGGATCAACTTGCTGTAGGTGTCCTTGCGAAGGTCGGCCAGCACGTGTTCGGTAACATTCACAAAAAGGTATATCCTGAAAAACGAGAAGACCGCCTGAAAAATGAACACGACAAGTAGAAAAAGTGCGATCCTGTCGATGTCGGCCAGCATGGCTTCTTCGGCCGTATCCACCATGTCACCGATAAGTTTTGGGAAGATGAGAGCCGTGATCCCGGTAAGAAACAGGAAGAAAAGACCGAGGTAATACTTGTGGCGATGTGGTTTGAAATACCCGAAAAGTCGAGAGATCTTCTTGATGCTTTCGCCTGAAACCTTCACTTTCGGGAGGTCTTCTGTGTCTAATTTATCTCGTCTGGCCATGTAGGGTCGGCAAAGTTATTTGAATCAAACTATTTTGAGGAAGATATGTTTGCACAGATTGAAACGAAGTCTATCTTTGCACGCCCAATTAAGAAGCAGTTATGAAAAGGACATTTCAGCCATCACGAAGAAAGCGAAACAACAAACATGGTTTCAGAAGCAGAATGGCTTCTGCAAACGGAAGAAACGTTTTGGCATCGCGTAGAGCAAAAGGAAGAAAGAAACTTACCGTGTCTGACGAACGTGCAGACAAGAAGTAAGATCTATAGATAAAGGTTAGATTTGAAAGAGCCTCTCGGTAATGCCGAGAGGCTTTTTTATTGGAGTTGATCGCGAAGCAATTCTGCGTTCCGTTTGGTGGTCAGGTTGTGACCCGCATTGAGCATGATCACTTTGGCCGTTTTGCAGGTTCCGCCCGAAAGTTTCTTGGCAAGTTTCGGATGGATCACGCGGTCCTTCTTCCCGAAGATGAGGGTCGGTTTCAGATGATAGCGCCAGATCTTCTTCCTTATATCATCCAAATTCGGTGTTGTTTCCTTAAAGATCTGCCAGGTATCGTAAACCCGTTGGCGTTTTTCACGGGTTCCCATCTGATCCGAAACAAACTCATGGATCTTAGGGTCCATTAATCTCAAAGCGGCAAACAATCGGCTTGGCGCCAGCATAAGAAAAGGCACCCGGATGATCAACTTAAAAAGTGCTTTTCCGAAAAGCGTGTGAGTGGCCAATCGGTAGAACGGGTTCACTTTAAGCCCATCGGGCGCAACGAGTACGATCCTATCTATTTTTGCAGGGACCTGTTCAATCAGTTTCAACACCAGTTTTCCTCCCAAACTGAAACCGATGAGCGAGCATTGGCTTGATTTGGTTGCAACTAATGCCTTGCCGAGCAGTTCGGGCAGATCGCCCGATGGAAGAAAACCCTTCTCAATAACGGTCTGTCCATGAAGCGGAAGATCGAAACTCAGCACGCGCGCATTCGGCCTAAGAGAAGCCACGAAATGCGCCATCACTTCGGCATCCTGACCATAACCATGAAACGCTAACCATACCTCATCGCCCGTTCCGCTATCAAGATAGCTCCAATCGATACGGCCGATTCTGATGGTATGACGCACGTGTCCTTAGAGGATAAAATGTTTAAAACTGAATCTGTTTCAGCCTAAAGCGGCAACGCATAGGTACTAACTTCGCAGGAATTTGCGTGCTTGAAATCCAAACTAAAATATGCCAAGAGATAAATCGATTAAGTCCGTTCTGATCATAGGTTCAGGCCCCATCGTCATCGGTCAAGCGTGCGAGTTTGACTATGCCGGATCGCAGGCCTCCAGATCCATGAGGGAAGAAGGAATTGAAGTGACCTTGATCAATTCGAACCCGGCCACCATCATGACCGACCCGGTGACGGCCGACAACATTTATCTTAAACCGCTCGAGCCCAAAAGCATCATTGAAATTCTGGAGAAGCACAAGATCGACTGTGTGCTTCCCACAATGGGCGGCCAAACGGCCCTGAACCTTGCCATAAAATGCAAGGAAATGGGCATTTGGGCCAAATATGGTGTCAGGATGATCGGGGTGGACGTGCAGGCCATTGAAGTGACGGAGGACCGCGAGAAATTCAGGAAACTGATGGTAGAGATCGGGATTCCGATGGCACCACAGGCCACTGCCAAATCGTTCCTCGAAGGGAAGGAAGTGGCGCAGAAATTCGGTTTTCCGCTTTGTATCCGATCGTCCTTCACGCTAGGTGGAGCCGGTGCCGCCATTGTTTACGAGCAGGCCGATTTCGATAACCTACTCAATCGCGGCCTTCACCTTTCACCTATTAAAGAGGTGATGATAGACAAGGCGCTGTTGGGATGGAAGGAATTTGAGCTGGAGTTGCTTCGCGACAACAATGACAACGTAATCATCATCTGTTCCATCGAAAATTTCGACCCGATGGGCATTCACACAGGCGACTCGATCACCGTGGCCCCGGCCATGACGCTCAGCGACCGGACCTATCAGCGTATGCGCGACATGGCCATTCACATGATGCGATCCATTGGGAATTTTGCGGGTGGTTGCAATGTTCAGTTTGCGGTGAGCGATGATGAGAAAGAGGATATCATTGCCATTGAGATC
>CAMCFW010000045.1 GCA_945874195.1 Chryseobacterium gleum | reverse complement strand
CGTGAATGGCCAATTGACCGCTGAAACCTCCAGAGATGAAGGCATAGTACTCATCATGCTCACCGGGTGCCACGTACACCTTCTCGGCAGCACTGCCAGATAGTGCCCCATCGGAACCGTCTTTTTTTGCACCGCCACAACCCACAAGTGCTGCGGATAGGGTGGCGATCGTTGCGATTGAAAAAACTGTCTTTTTCATTTTATTGTTGTTTTTGAATTTGGCCGATTGAATTAAAGTGTTCGGAAGTATTCAAGAATTCCTCTGGCTTCCTCCTCTGTAAGGCTTTGGTTGGCCATGGGCGCGCTGTATTCCATAAGCAGTTGTTTGGCAGCTTCATTCTCCTTCACCATCAGTTCAGGATCAAGGATCATGTTCATGATCCATTCGGGTTCTCTTCGGTCAACCACATCCGTTAGGTCGGGTCCAACGAATCGTTTTCCAATCTTATGGCAGGCCGTGCATTTTGCTTCGAATGTCTCCTTCCCTGTGGCGGCAAGTGCCTCATCCACAGTCTCCGGAAGCTTCAGCTCCTTGATCGGACCAACGCCTCGGTCGGGCCCGGCCGGCTCCTGTTTTGCGATCATTGATTCTGGTTTCGGAGCATCTCCACCTTCTGTGGCAGGCTTTTCGCCTCCGCAACTGGCCAGAATCAAGGCCAGCACTCCTGTCATAACTACGTTCGTGGTTCTCATTTCTTTGGTTTATGAATGATGGTGTATTATTGTGGAAGGATGACCTTATCCACCACGTTGATGATTCCGTTTGAGGTCTGGATCGTTCCGACCACCTTGGCTCCGGCCACAAAGACGTCTTCGCCCTCAACCGTCACTTCCAGATAGGATCCGTTGGCCATGTAGATCTTGCGGCCTTTGCGTTGTTCCTTTTTGAGGGCCTCAAGGTCGAATGAGCCTGGAGCAGCATGCCCCGTGAGAATTCCGGCCAATGTGGCCTTGTTCTCTGGCTTAAGTAAGTTTTCTACGGTTCCTTCAGGCAGCGCTGCAAAGGCAGCGTTGTGAGGAGCGAAAACCGTCAGTGGACCCGCATTGGACAACACGTGTTCTATTTTAGCTGCTTGCACAGCTGCCACCAAGGTGCTGTGATCGGCAGAGCCGATGGCTACTTGAAGAATGTTCGCGGCCGAAACGTCATCCTGCACCGATGCTTGACCTAGAGGCGTGTTCTGTTCAGCTTGACTGGTTCCGTCAGACGCGGTTGAAGTAGTGTCCGTACCACCGTCACCGCAGGATACGAATCCGATGATTGAAACCGCTGATAGGATTGAAAGAAGTTTGGTTTTCATGATATGGTTAATTTGGTTCTTATGCTTGTTTCACGCTACGAAGGAATATTTTCAATGCCTTATTAAAACTGATAATCATCATAAAAACAACTGTTTAAAAGCACTTTGCAGGCTGATAAGTGAGAAAAAAGATGTTACAAATCATCTAAAAGAAGCGTCTGGAACAGCCATTGGTGCTGTTCGCGTACCGTACGAACCTTTGCGTTTTAGATGGTTACTTTGTGTCCACAGTTAGGACCATGAATTCGGCACAATTAAAACAACTTGACCGTCTAATCGAAGATCACTGCTCCCCTGAGTGGCGCGAGTTGGCAAGGCTTCACACCACAACGCTGTTGTTCAAACCCGGAGTCGTTATTTTTCGTGAAGGGGAGAAGGCTGCGAACATTTACATGGTAAGGCATGGACGTGTGAAAGTATACTCGAACTACACGCCATATGTGGAGGTCATTGCCCGATTCGCTACAGATGGACAGGTGATCGGTCACCGTGGCATTGGCGAAGATTTCACCTTCTCGGTTTCGGCCCTTGCGCTGTCAGAAACCACGGTTTACGTGCTTCCCATGCAGATATTTCAAAGCCTGCTGAAAGCGAATAATCTGTTCTGCTATTATTTCATGTTGTTCTTTTCGGAAGAACTGAGACGATCAGAACGGATGCACCGTAACCAATTGAACATGACCGTGAAGCAACGCGTGGCGCAGGCCGTACGAATGAACATGGAAAGCTTCGGTTTTGACAACGAAGACCCAACGCTACTTGCTTTCACCATAACCAGAAAGGACATGGCCTCCTTGGCCAGTACTACTTATGAGTCTGTGATCCGCAGTCTGGCCGATCTGCAGAGCGATGGTATGATCAAAATCGAAGGCAAGAGACTCCGCATTATTGACAAGCAAGGTCTTTGCAACATGACCCATTGCTCCAAGGATTTTGGAGAACGTGATTGACCATTTCCCCGATTTCCCCGAGGCCGTTGTAAAAACCGCTTTTTGAAGCAGGATCGGTCTTGAACCACTAAGGCATCACGCAGACAAAAAGTTCGTTCGACCTGTCGTTGTAAATGTTGAACAATGAGTTGAACTTCACATTGGCAACCACATAGTTCAGATTGGCCGATCGGTATTCCTCTTCAATGGACACGATATCGAGCTTCTTCAGGTCTTCACGGTCATTGAAACGGATGTAGAGTTTCAGTTCAAAGTCTGTGTCCAACGTCAGGTTCGGGCGTCCGTTCTTCCGCGACTTTTCGAGCTTCTTGTAGGCATACTTGTAATCGTACGTAAGGGCCGAAATGTCAGACAGGACCGCACTTCCGGTAGGGTAGGAGCCAGCGCCTTTTCCGGCCAAGGTCTGGCGGTCAGAATAAGCACCTTCCACCTCAATGGCGTTGTATTCGTACATGATATAGTAGAGGTGTTTGCCACGTTCCACGAACTGCGGCAGCACATAGACCCGCACCTGATCCCCGAATTTCGAAGCCTTTGCCACCAACTTTATGCGCATGTCGCGCTGCTTCGCGAACTGAATATCATCGAACGTCACATTGCTGATGCCCAGATTAAGGATGCTGTCGGGTTTCAATATCAGTCCGAACGCATGGATCGTGAGCAAACAGAGTTTGTACTTGCTGTCGAACCCTGCCACATCGAGCCACGGGTCGCTTTCGGCAAAACCCGCATCCTGTGCCAATTGCAGCGCATTTTCGTAGCTGAGTCCGTCCAATTCCATGCGGGTGAGCAGGTAATTCGATGACCCGTTCACAATGCCTTCAATATGGTCGAGCAATTCGTTGTCGTAATATTCCTCCAGGTTCCGGATGATCGGAATACTGCCACCTGCCGAACCTTCGTAAAGCAACGCCACGTTGTGCTCCTTTTGAAGTTCATAGAGAGCGGCAAAATTCTCAGCAAGCATTTTCTTGTTGGCCGTTACCACATTCACTCCGTTGCGCATGGCCTCGCTCACGATCTTGAACGCTTCGTCCGCATCATCGATCAGCTCAACCACCACATCAAGGTTGTCGCGGTTAAGGATGTCGGCCTTGTCGTAGGTGAAATAACTGCTGTCGATCTTGCGTTTCTTGGTGCGGTCCTTCACGCAGATCTTCTCCACGCTGGCTTCCAATATCTGCGAGTGGTTCAGCACATCGTAGAGTCCCTGACCCACGCATCCGAAGCCGAAGAGGCCGATTTTTATTTTCCGTTCGTTCATGAAATTCAGTTCAAGGTTTAAAGTTCAATGTTTCTTGCTAATCACTAGTCACTCGTCACTTATCACTCATCATTATAAATGCAACCCACATTCTGTCTTGCCCGAGTTTCCCCATCGGCCGCTGCGACCCGCGCCTTTGAACGTGCATTGCGCGCAGCCGATCGAATCGTAGCCGATCTTTTCCAACGGGTGTTTCGGCAGTCGGTTCACTTCGTAATATGCCTGCTGTTGTTCGTCCGTGAAATCAATGATCGGATGGAACTTGACCAGATGGCCCTTCTGTTCGAATATCTTCCGCGCCTTACGTTCGGTGTTCTGGAAACGCATGAGCCCTGACATCCACACATCGTAGTTGGGCTTCAGGTTATCGAGCGGTTCAACCTTATTGATGGAGCAGCAAAGGTCGGGATCCTTGGTCCATGTCTGATCATGGCGCGTAAAGGCGTTCTTCCAATCGGCCGGCAGCACGTTCTCTATTTGCAGATTGAGCTGTTCGGTCAATTGGTCGCGGTAGGCGATGGTCTCGGCAAAGTGATAGGTCGTATCAATGAAATGCA
Organism: Chryseobacterium gleum; assembly: GCA_945874195.1. GTDB lineage: Bacteria > Bacteroidota > Bacteroidia > UBA10329 > UBA10329 > UBA10329. The sequence continues at coordinate 6,045 of CAMCFW010000045.1, read as the reverse complement.
CTTTCTGGTCGGGCTTCAGTTTGGATACGAGGTGAAGGAGAATGGCAGCCGATGTTCCGAATGACGAAGTGAACAGCACTTTTTCAAAGTCAGCGTACACGCTTATGATGCGTTCTTCCACCGTCATTTGTTCGTGGCGCGTGTTCAACTCCTGCAAATTCATCCGTCTATCAGACAATTGTTGACATGGTTTGTTTCAGTTCGGATCCTGCGAACGCGAAAGTAACGTAGCCGTCAGTTCGTCTTGAAGGTTCACTATCCAATTCACCGTTCAGTTGTGCTACGTGACCGTTTTTTTAGGTCTTAACCTGCCGAAAAAGAGGAAAGCAGACGTGTCACCTGTTCGGTTTCCACCAGAAACCCATCATGCCCCAAAGGCGATGAGATGACCTCCAATCGGGCGTTGGGAATGTGGCGGGCAATGAATTCCTGTTCGGCAACGGGGCAGAGGATGTCGCTATCAACGCCTATGACCAACGTTCGGGCGGAGATCTGCGCCAAGGAATCTTGGAGGGAAGCGCGACCACGGCCAAGGTTATGGCTGTCCATGGCCTTGGTGAGCAGCACATAGCTTTGGGCATTGAACCGGTTCACCAGTTTTTCGCCCTGATAGTTGATGTAGGTCGAAGCCTTGAACCCGTCCAGCTTTTCTTCCTGGTCGTCCTGCGTTTGGCGGAAGGCTTCATAGTTGCGGTAGGTGAGCATGCCTATTCCACGTGCGGCCTTCAGCCCGTTGGCGCCAGCTTTCGGGTCGCTGTCCTGCCAGGTTGGGTCGGCACTGATGGACAGGCGTTGCGCTTCGTGAATGGCTATCTCCCATGCCGAAGCCTTAGCGCTGGTGACCAACAGGCAGAGGTCTGAGAAAAGGTTGTGGTCGGCAATGGCCCATTCCATGAGCTGATAGGCGCCCATGCTGCCGCCCATTCCCAGTGCAATCCGTCTGACGCCCAAGTGCTGTTGCAGCAGTCGGTGCGCCTTCACCATGTCGCGGATGGTGACCATGGGGAACGAGGCGTAGTAGGGCATTCCGGTCGTGGGATCATCCGATAGCGGACCCGAACTGCCGTAGCACGAACCGAGAATATTGGCGCAGACGATGAAATGCGTAGTGGGGTCGAAGGGTCGTCCTGTGCCGAAAAGGCCGCTCCACCAATCGGCCACATCGGAATTGGCCGTCAGCGCATGGCACACCCAGATCACGTTGTCGCCCGTGGCGTTGAGCGAACCATAGGTGTGGTAGGCCACCTCCAATTTGGGCAGCACCGCACCGTTCTCAAGTCGGAATGGTTCGTTATGAATGTACTTTTGGGCGATCATGGTCGGCAAATATCGGAAAGGCGCGATGCGGAAGTCCGAAATTCTATGACCGCACCATGAACTTTATACCATGAACCTTGAACTTTCGCCATGAAGATCACACTGACACGACTGGATGACGCTTACCACATGGAGGCCACGAACGAGAGCGGCAATTCCATTCAGATGGACGGTTCGCCCGCGATCGGAGGGCACAACCTGGGTGCACGGCCCATGGAAGTGGTGCTGATGGCCCTGGCAGGTTGCAGCAGCATCGATGTCATTTCGATTCTCAAGAAGATGAAACAGGATGTGACCGGATATGATGTGCGGGTGGATGCCGAACGCGAACAGGGCAAGGAACCGTCATTGTTCACCACCATTCACCTGACCTATATGGTGAAGGGCAACGGGCTTGAGGAAGACAAGGTGAAACGTGCTGTTCAACTTTCGGCCGAAAAATATTGTTCCGTGTCCAAGATATTGGAACCCACCGCGAAGATCACGTGGAGTTATGAGGTGGGAGGGTAGGCATTAGGTTTTAGGTATTAGGAGTTAGGTTTTAGACGGTCAGGGAATCAGGAAACTTCATTGCATCATAATTTCACAACCTCATTCCTTCACATATTCATCGCTTCATTGCCCCACAACTTCATTACGTAAAAACAGATGAAAGAGAATCAATTCGAAACAGACGCCATCCGCACACAGGCCGAGCGGTCGGCATTCCGCGAGCATAGCGTTCCGCTTTACCTGACATCGAGCTTCATGTTTGACGATGCGGAACAGATGCGTGCCATGTTTGCCGATGAGCAGGAGGGCAACATCTACAGCCGTTTCACGAATCCCAACGCCACGGAATTCATCGACAAGATGTGTAAGCTGGAAGGTGCCGAGGCCGGATTTGCCACTGCCACGGGCATGGCGGCCGTCTATGCCGGATTTGCCGCTATTCTAAGTCAGGGCGACCACATTCTGAGCTGCCGTTCCATTTTCGGATCCACTCACACCATGCTGACGAAGATCCTGCCGCGCTTCGGCATCACCACCACCTATGTGGATGCGGACGATACGGCCGGTTGGGAAGCGGCCATTAGACCCAACACGAAGATGATATTCGTGGAAACACCTTCGAACCCCGGTTTGGATATCGTTGACCTTGAATTTGCAGGCAAACTGGCCGAAAAGCACGGGCTGCTGCTGCATGTGGACAACTGTTTTGCCACGCCCTATCTGCAACGTCCCATCGATTTCGGGGCGCATCTGGTGAGCCATTCCGGAACCAAATGGATCGATGGTCAGGGCCGGGTGATGGGCGGGGTCATTGTGGGTCAGAAGAAGCTGATAGCCGATGTGTTGGCGTTCTGCCGCAGCACAGGGCCGGCCATTTCGCCCTTCAATGCATGGGTGCTTTCCAAGAGTCTGGAAACGCTGGCCGTGCGCATGGACCGCCATTGCGACAACGCGGTGAAGCTGGCCACCTGCTTGGAACACCATCCCGAACTGTCGAATGTGCGCTACCCGGGGCTGCTGTCGCACCCGCAATACAAGGTGGCGCAGCGGCAGATGAAGAAGGGCGGTGGGCTCATTACCTTCGAAGTGAAGGGCGGGGTGCAGCGCGGCAAACGTTTTCTCGATGCGTTGCAGATGTGTTCCGTAACGGCCAACTTGGGCGATGCGCGCACCATTGTGACCCATCCCGCATCGACCACCCACGCCAAGCTCACGGAGGATGAACGTCAGTCGGTCGGCATCACAGCCGGGTTGGTGCGGGTCTCCGTTGGGTTGGAGAACATTTCGGACATCATTGCCGATATTGAGCAGGCACTGGCCGGGTCGAAGTAGGGTTAAGGGTCGTGCATCAGTTCGAGAATGGGACGGCCCGTTGCAGGGCTCAGTACTCAAAGACGCAGATCTTCCGCACCACCTCTTCCATCTCGTAGAACAGCACCAACGGAACGAAAATTACCGAACGCACCCAGCGTCTTTCGCTCTTGAAGTGTTTTCTACCTTCACGGGATGTCGGAACGCAGGAAATTCCTCAAACAGGCTGGATCGGTAGCCGCAGTCATGGCTTCAGGCTTGGTGGGAGCAAAGGCTTCCGCACGCAGAATTACGATTGAACCGAGCGAAAAACCGATCGTGATCTCTACTTGGCGCCACGGAATGGAAGCCAACACCAAGGCCTGGGAAATTCTGAGTTCGGGAGGCTACGCGTTGGATGCGGTGGAAGCAGGAGTGAGAACTGCCGAGAACGACCCCAACAACAATTCGGTCGGTTATGGCGGACGACCCGACCGCGAGGGAAAAGTGACCCTGGATGCCTGCATTCAGAACGAAAAAAGTCAATGTGGGGCGGTGGCGTGTTTGCAGGACATCAAGAATCCGATATCGGTAGCGCGAATGGTGATGGAGAAGACGCCTCATGTGATGCTGACGGGTGAAGGCGCCAAGCAATTTGCCTTGGAGCAAGGATTCGAACCCATGAACCTGCTGACTGAAGAATCGGAAAAAGCTTGGAAAGAATGGCTTAAGGAATCGAAATACAGACCGGTGATCAATGTTGAAAATCATGATACCATTGGCATGTTGGCACTCGATTCCAATGGAAGAATGTGTGGAGCTTGCACTACGAGCGGTGCAGCTTTCAAGATGCACGGCCGAGTAGGTGATTCGCCCATCATCGGTGGTGGATTGTTTGTCGATAACGAGGTTGGTGGAGCATGTGCCAGTGGACTGGGCGAAGCTGTAATTCGAGTGGCGGGAAGTTCTGCCGTTGTAGAACTAATGCGCCACGGTGCCACGCCTGCCGAAGCCTGCTTTGATGTGGTAAGTCGGATCATTCGCAAGAATGAAAGTCTCGAAAATCTACAGGTCGGTTTTTTGGCCATGAACATGAATGGCGAATATGCCGGTTATTCCGTTTACGAAGGCTTTGATTTTGCATGCACTTTCAAAGGTCATCACGCCATGGTGGTAGCCGGATTTGATCGGAAATGGTGAAGGCATTTTTTCACCATCGGTAGCTTCTCTCGGAATTTTGAAGCTCTAATTATTCTGAACGCTCATTCCAAAAGCGAACCGCTTTGGACTCGGTTCGTGGGAGTTCAAGTTCGAAAATTTGGCCATTCTGCATTATAAGCTTCAAGAGCGATCATCTAGCGATCAGAGGACACAACATGTTGACACGGCCCTTATATTTTTTCGCTATCAACACGCTATTAGATCACTGCAGCCCAGTTCTTCAGCCTACATTTCTGTTCTTAAATTGCTCAGATACAAGAATCAGCACGGAACCGTTCCAGCGTCTGGCGAATCACTATTTGACGAGCACTTCGTGGCGATACAACCCGAAGATTGCTAAGGGGCTGGTTTTAAAAGTACACTAGCTTCCTTATCATCTTAGCATTTTCGTTGCTGATGCTCAGGGTATATACGCCTTTCGACCAATCTTCAGGACTCAGCACAAGTTGCTTATCGGCAACATACTTCGAAAAGATCGTTCGTCCCTCTGCGTCCGTCACATCGATCTGACCGATAGCCACGCTGCTGATGATCCTTACTTCATCGCTGAACGGATTTGGATAAACCTGCAACGTATAGGTGAATTCATCAATGCCGACCGTGATCCAGTTGAAAGGCTCCGAAACGGAGGAACATCCGTTGATGTCAAACACTTCGACCGTGTAATTGCCCGATGACATTGGTGCATAGGTTGCGCCAGTTGCATCGGTGATCGGGTTTCCGTCCAAATACCACTGGTAATCCGCACCGGAAGTTGATTCCAGTTCGGAACCATTGAGCGTGATTGCTGGCTGCGCAGGAAGCTGATTCACGGTCACCGTGACTGAGCCGCTTGCCGAACAGTTGTCGGCATTGGTAACCTCAACCGTATACGTTTCGGTCGAACTCGGACCGACCGAAATGGAAGCCGTCTGATCGCCTGTGCTCCAACTGTAATCATCGCCTCCTATGGCGGTCAGGATCACGTTTTCGCCAGCACAGATCTCCACGTCCTGTCCGGCATTGGCCACAGGCAATTCGTTGACCGTTACTGCCACATCTTCCGCAACGGTTCCACAATTATTCGTTGACGAAACGCTGTAGATGGTCGTAGTGGTTGGGTTCACGGTGATGGCCGATGTGGTCTGTCCGCCCGGCTGCCATTCCAATTGCCCTATGCCGGTGGCAGAAAGCTGAACCGATTCGCCATCGCAGATGTCCGCATCGGCTGATGCCAAAACGGTCGGTAATGGGTCTACTGCAACGGTTATCTGGTCCATGGCATCGTCACAGGTATTGAAAACCGTGACGGAATAGGTGGTCTCTGAATTCGGATTGACCGTAATGGATGTGGTGGTCTGGCCTCCGGGCGACCACAGGTAGGAATCGGCATCGGTTGCGCTGGCCGATAGCAGCACCGATTGCCCCGCGCATACCGAACTATTCCCTGAAACACTGACCGTTGGGTTCGGTTCAACAGTTGCTACGACCTCCGTACGTGCCGTTGTGCATCCTTCGCCTTGCACTTCCCAATCGTAGAAGAAGTAATAGAAATCCGTTCCGGCTGTGCTGGTGGTAATGGAAACCAGTCCAGCAATGTCGTACGGATAGCTTGGCCCCGTGTTGTTACGATAGAGATTCGGAGCGGCTGATGTGCCCAATTGCAACGCGGTGCCCACCGGAACAGGGAAGTTCAGCGTGACCCGGCTCTCGCCATTCGGAATGTTGACCGTGGCGCTTTGAAGC
>CAMCFW010000044.1 GCA_945874195.1 Chryseobacterium gleum | reverse complement strand
TGGAATCGAAGAAGATTCGATTTGAAGGAAACGGATATGGTGATGAATGGGTCAAGGAGGCCAAGAAGCGAGGACTATCTAACATAAAGACCACTCCAGATGCGCTCGACTTGATTCTTACCAAAAAATCGCGTGAACTATTTGAAAAGAATGAGATCCTCAATGAAAGAGAATTGGATGCCCGGTATGAGATAGACCTGGATAGATACACGAAAAAGCTGCAGATCGAGTCACGCGTAATGGGCGATCTTGCCACAAACCACATCATTCCCACGGCTGTGGAATACCAGAATTTGCTGATCACCAATGTGACCGGACTCAAACAGGTTTTGAAAGAAAATGAATTCGAGACGTTGGCAAGCGAACAGATGCGCGTTATCCGCGAAATATCCGAGCGCATGACAACCATTGGTAGATTGGTGGAACAGATGGTCGAAGCCAGACGGGTTGCCAACAGACGTGCAAGTGCCAGAGAGCAAGCGGGAGATTATTGTTCGAAGGTCTTCCCGTTTTTTGAACAGATTAGACGTGAAGTGGACAAGCTGGAGTTGGTTGTGTCTGATGAGTACTGGCCTTTACCAAAATATCGAGAACTTTTGTTCAATCGCTGAAGCATTCTAATAAATTGATTATCATGATAATAGAATTAAAATCGAACTGATTTTCGCCAAGTTATAACAGCGTTTTTCTTCAACTTGCCTAATCAAATATTTCTTTATTTTAGCTGCCGCGTTAAAACAAGCATATAGACCATGAGAATAACCAAATTCTTTTTAGCAGCGTTCTTCGGAAGCCTTATTTCACTCAATGCATCCGCTCAGACCGATCATCTTGCCGTAGCCAACCTCGCGTTCGAAGCGCAGGAATATTACACGGCCATTCCACTTTTGAAAAAAGCATATTCGAAAGAGAAGGACAATGCCAAGAAGGCTGATGTAATTTATAAGACGGCTGAATGCTATCGCTACATAAACGACCTTAAGCAGGCGGAGACATGGTATCGCAAAGCCATTAAGATCAAGTACCCAGAAAACAAGATTCAACTTTACTATGCAGATGCATTGAAAGCCAATGGTAAGTTTGAGGAAGCCGTTGTAGAATATGAAAAGTACGCTGAACTTGTTCCTTCGGATCCTAGAGGAAAAACAGGTGCTGAGGCATGTGCATTGGCTCAGAAATGGATAGATAATCCATCACGATACGTAGTTGAGAATGAGGTTCAATTGAATGGAAAGCAAATGGACTTTGCGCCAAGCTATGCTTCTGGAAATCACAAGGAGATTTTTTACACATCTTCACGTGACAACGCTTCAGGAAATGAATTGGACGGATGGACCGGACAAGGCTTTACCGATATTTTCACTGCAACTATTGACAATAAAGGAAAATGGAGCAAACCAAAGCCTCTTCCAGCAACCATCAATAGTGTATACAACGAAGGTGCTGCTGTAATGAATGCCGATTTCACTCAAATGATCTTCACTCGATGTGGTGTTAAGAAGAAAGTGAAAATGGGTTGTGAGCTTTATCAATCAAAGAAATCAGGCGATAGCTGGTCTGAGCCTGAACTTTTGCCTTTCTTCCAGAACGCTGAAGGAGATGATAGCACTGTTGTGACTGTTGGACACCCTGCTTTATCTGCAGCTGGTAAGACGTTGATTTTTGCTTCTGATGCAGCTGGTGGAAAAGGTGGACGCGACCTTTGGAAATCTAAATATGAAGAAGAAAAGAAAAGATGGGGTAAGCCTGTCGCAGTAGATGCATTGAACACCCCAGGTGATGAAATGTATCCTTTCATGCACAATGATGGAACACTTTACTTCGCATCAAACGGTCATATCGGAATGGGCGGATTGGATATTTTCATGGCCGAGGCACAAGGCGATGCTTGGGGGAATGTAACCAACATGCGTTATCCGATCAATTCTCCAGGTGATGACTTTGCAATTGTGTTCGAAAAAGAGCAAGAAAAAGGGTATTTCACTTCAAACCGTGAAGATGGAAAAGGAAGCGATGATATTTATTCATTCCTGCTACCTGCGCTGAAATTCACACTGGGTGGAACGGTTATCGACTTCAAAACAAGAAAGCCGATTGCTGGTGCAACCGTATCCATCGTAGGAACTGACGGTTCGTCATTGGAAACTACAACTGATGCTTCAGGTAAGTACAAATTGGATCTTTCTCCAGCAACATCTTACGTCATCACTGCTGGAAAGAAGGACTACTATCTGAATAAGACAGGCAAGACCACCACCGTTGGATTTGAAGAAGACAAGGACCTTGTTCACGATTTCGAATTGGATCCTATCAACAGGGTTATCGATCTTCCGAACATTTTCTACGATCTTGGAAAATGGGAACTTCGACCGGAATCTAAAGTTGCCTTAGATGGTTTAGTTGAAACATTGAATGATAACCCAACAATCGTAATTGAGCTTGGATCGCACACAGATACCCGTGCATCAGATGATTACAACTTGGCACTTTCTACAAAGCGAGCAAAGTCGGTTGTTGATTATTTGATCGAGAACGACATTGCCGAACAGCGTTTGGTTGCCAAAGGATATGGAGAAACTACACCAAAGGTTCTTGACAAGGTCGTAGGAACGTTTGCCGAAGGAAGCGTTATCAACGATGCGTTCATCGCCAAACTGGCCACTGAAGAGATGAAGGAGGAGGCTCACCAGTTGAATCGTAGAACTGAATTCAAAGTGCTGAGAAACGACTTCGTTCCAAAGAGCAACTAGTCATCCTACATACTTATTGCAGAAAAGCATTCCGAAGATCGGGATGCTTTTTTGTTAAATCCAATTCATGAGTGCTGGAGAGAGATACAAGCAACGAGGCGTTTCAGCCGATAAGGAGGATGTCCATAATGCCATCAAGAATATTGATAAGGGACTTTTTCCTAGGGCATTCTGCAAGATCGTGCCAGACACCCTGACCGATTCAGCAGATCATTGTATCATAATGCATGCAGATGGGGCAGGTACGAAAAGTTCATTGGCATACATGTATTGGAAAGAAACTGGCGACCTTTCGGTTTGGAAGGGAATTGCCCAGGATGCCATTGTAATGAACACGGACGACCTTCTCTGCGTGGGTGCGGTCGATAATATTCTACTTTCTTCAACCATAGGAAGGAACAAGTTCCTTATTCCCAGCGAAGTGCTTAGCGCCTTAATCTCCGGAACTGAGGAGGTCCTTAAAATGCTACGGGCCAATGGAGTCGGCATTCACTCAACAGGAGGAGAAACTGCAGACGTGGGCGACCTGGTTCGAACAATTATTGTCGATTCAACAGTAACCTGCAGAATGAAACGATCGGATGTGGTTGATAATGCAAATATCCGACCCGGGGACGTGATCGTTGGATTGGCATCTTATGGGCAGGCCACCTATGAAACTGAGTATAATGGTGGTATGGGCAGCAACGGCCTTACGGCAGCCCGTCACGATGTGTTTTCAACTATTCTGCGCACCAAGTATCCCGAAAGTTATGATGGTTCATTGGACCCTGGGCTGGTCTATCAAGGAAAGTATAAGCTTACCGACCAGATCAATGGGGTGCCATTGGATGCCGGAAAATTGGTGCTATCGCCCACAAGAACCTATGCTCCCATCATAAAGGCGGTTCTTGATAGATATCGAGCTGAGATGCATGGAATGGTCCATTGTTCCGGAGGAGCTCAGACCAAAGTGTTACATTTCATTGAAGCCGGACATGTGATTAAGGATAATCTGTTAGCTGTTCCTCCACTGTTCAGGATCATTCAAGAAGAGTCAAAAACTCCTTGGGCAGAGATGTATAAGGTCTTTAACATGGGGCATCGCATGGAATTGTATGTTCCAGCGGAAATTGCAGATGACATCATTGCCATTTCAAAAAGCTTCAATGTGGATGCCCAAGTAGTTGGTAGAGTTGAGGAAGGTGAAAAAAAACTTACAATAAGGTCGGAGTTCGGTGAGTTCATTTACAATTGATCAATGGAACTGCTAGATAAGCTTCGCGATATTCAAAGACGTTTTTCCGATCTGGAGGGTCTGCTGGGCGATCCATCTGTGGTTGCCGATATGCCGCGGTTCATAAAGGTGAACCGTGATTATCGTTCGTTAGAGCCCGTGGTTGCAGCAGCTAAGGAATTCGAGAATGTGCTGAATAACCTTGTAAGCAGCAAACAGCTGCTTCAAATTGAGAAGGATCCAGATTTTGTTGAGATGGCAAAGACGGAAATCGATGGTTTGGAATCGCGTAGACTTGAATTGGAGGAGGAACTTCGGATTCTAATGCTACCTAAAGATCCGGAGGATGACAAGAATATTGTGCTCGAGATCCGTGCTGGAACAGGCGGAGATGAGGCCAGCATTTTTGCTGGAGACCTTTACAGAATGTATATGAAATACATTGAAGGGCGTGGCTGGCGAGCTTCACTTTTGGTTGACAACGAAGGTACTGCGGGCGGTTTCAAAGAGGTGAATGTGAAGGTCGAAGGCGAAGGGGTCTATGGCATTATGAAATACGAGTCGGGGGTGCATCGGGTGCAAAGGGTTCCGCAGACCGAATCGCAGGGAAGGGTCCATACCTCGGCAGCCACAGTGGCCGTGATGCCCGAGGCAGAAGAAGTAGATGTGGTGCTGAATCCGGCTGATATTGATTTTCATACATCACGGTCTGGTGGAGCAGGCGGACAGAACGTGAACAAGGTTGAAACGAAGGTGCAGCTCACCCATCGGCCCTCGGGCATTGTGGTGGTCTGTCAGGTAGAGCGTTCACAATTGAAGAACCGAGAACTGGCCATGCAGATGTTACGGACCAAACTCTACGAACAAGAGCTTAACAAGCATCTGGAAGGAATAGCAAGTAGAAGAAAGACGATTGTTTCCACTGGTGACCGGTCGGCCAAGATCAGAACATACAATTATCCACAAGGGCGCGTTACCGATCACCGGATCGGGCTAACCGTCTATTCGCTCACAGATTTTATGAATGGCGATATTCAACCAATGCTGGATGCTTTGCAAATGGCCGAGAATGCAGAACGATTACGTGTAGGAGAAACGATATAACATGGAGCTATCACCAAAAGCAAAAAAATTCCGAGATAGGATGAGCAACTGGTTGTTGTTCAATCTATTCTTGCTGTTCAAATTACCATTGGCCTGGGTGGCCGGATGTCGGGTCAACCGGATCGATGCGCAGGGTTGTCAGATCTCGATGCCTTATGGCTGGAGAAATCAGAATCCGTTCCAATCCATTTATTTTGCCGCTCAGAGCATGTCTGCCGAAATGAGCACAGGCATGCTTTGTCTTCTTGCCATTGAACATTCGGGAGAAAGCGTGGCCATGTTGGTTTCAGACAATCGCGCTCAGTTCACCAAAAAGGCGAATGGAAATGTGACATTCACCTGCAACGATGGTGAAAAGATGTTCGATGCCGTGGCCGAAACCTGCAGAACAGGACAACCGGTGCTCGTTGAAATGAGAACCGTGGGCGTAATGGACAATGGGCTGGAAGTTTCCAACTTCAGTTTCACTTGGACCGTGAAGAAACGTGGCGAATAAGATTCTATTGAACATTCCTTAATGCCTATATTCGGACATGGCAACGATAGTTCACAATCCTGACGGCTGGTTATACGACCCGATTCTACCCGATTCTGACTCGTGGCCCATCGTGAAACTGACCCGCGAAAGGGATGAATTCCTGCGCGAACTTGCCGAACTTTCTATAGCCAACATCAAGGAGGAACTTGGGAACAACCCGGCCAATCTGAAAGATGAACTTGCTAGGACCCTCTATACCGAAAAGATACGACTGACGCAGACTCCTTGGGAGGCTGACAAACCGGACGAAAAAGATTTTTGGTCCCATATAAAACGAGACATGGTTAGGATGGATGCCGATCATGAAACCACAGGCGGACCTTCTGTTGACGAGCTCACGGAACGCATCGTCAACCGTTATGCGGAGGAGATTGCCGGAGTGTTTGATGTGAAAGCCTACGATTTTGCCAAAGGCTTCACCACGGTGCTTTTTTCCCGATTATTGAATGCTTCGCAAGGAAAAGGTCTTTCCCGATTCTATGGAAGCCTTCACAACTTGCACGATAAGATCCACCTGATCGGTGAGATCGATCACGTTCGCGAATTGGCCAAGCGCGGAACCATCATCATCGTGCCGACCCATTTCAGCAATCTGGATTCCATGCTCAGTGGGTGGGCCATACAAAGCATTGGGTTGCCTCCGGTGTTGTATGGGGCAGGCCTGAATCTGTTCGGCATCAAGATCATGGCCTGGTTCATGAACCGGCTGGGCGCATACAAAGTGGACAGACGCAAGAAAAACCTGCTCTATCTGGAAACGCTGAAGATGTATTCTGAGCTGTCGCTGCGCAAAGGTTGCAACGGACTTTTCTTCCCGGGAGGAACAAGATCGCGAAGCGGGACATTGGAAAAACGAGTAAAACTTGGGCTGCTCGGAACCGCGCTTCAGGCCCAGAGAATGAACTTCATCGACCATGGCGAAGAGGCAAAGATGATCTTTGTGATCCCTGTTACCATCAACTACAATTTCGTGCTAGAGGCACAAAGTCTCATTGACCAACATTTGAAGATCAGTGGGCAAGAGCATTATTATGTTGAGAATGATGACTTCTCGACTTCGAGCAAAATGATGCGCTTCATCTATAAGTTCTTCACTGCATCGTCAGAAATTGCAGTGCGCTATGGTGCCCCAATGGATCTTTTTGGAAATCGGGTGGACGAGGAAGGAAGAAGCTTCGATCCGCATGGCCACGAGGTCGACATCAGAAAATACTTCTATTCCAACGGACACATTACCAAAGATATGCAGCGAGATGCGGAGTACACGCGCATGTTGGGCGACCTGATCGTGAAGAGTTATCATCGGGAGGCCGTTGTGTTCTGCAGTCAAGTTGTTGCTTTCACTGCTTTCCGCATCTTCAAATTGAGGCATCAGAAAATGGACCTGTTTGCACTGATGAGATTACCGGCCGAAGATCTGATCATTAAACCGAAGGAACTGATGGATGGCGTTGATAAATTGGTTGATCGGCTTCGCGAAATGCAGGCAAATGGCGAAATCCATTTGGAGAAGGAAATTTTGGAAGGAAGCCTTTCAAACATCATCAAAAAAGGAATTGCCAATCTGGGCATCTACCACACTCGGTTGCCGCTCACTTTCAATGAAGAGGGCGATCTGGAATCACAGGATATCAAATTATTGTATTTCTATCACAACAGATTAGAAGGCTATGAGCTCCACAAGGTCATCAGATAGAATGCCCGTAGGCGTATTGGGTGGTGGGAGCTTCGGATCGGCAATTGCCAATCTGCTGGCCGAAAATCAGCCTGTTATCCTACTGACACGCAAGCAGGAAGTGGCCGATTCGATCAATGCCTCGCACATTAACCGAGGTAGATCCATGCACGAGAACGTGTTTGCGACCACCGACATGAAGGAGATCGCAGAAAAATGCCGACTCATTTACCCGATCATCCCATCGAGCGGTTTTCGGGAAACGATCCGAGCTTTAGCGCCATTTCTCACCCCCGAACATATCCTTATACATGGAACCAAAGGGGTTGATGTTCAATTACCGGAAGGACATGAACTTACTGCCGATTACAAACTGAATCCCAAGAAGGTCAACACGATGACCGAAGTGATCTTGCAGGAAACGGTCGTTAGAAGGATCGGGTGTTTGGCCGGACCGAATCTGGCTGCCGAAATGCTGAATGGACAACCTGCAGCAACCGTCATTGCCAGTCATTTTGATGAAGTGATAAAGATCGGACAAAGAACGCTGAGAACCCCTCGCTTTCAGGTTTACGGAAGCCATGACCTCACTGGCGTAGAGATTGCGGGCATTCTCAAGAACGTGATCGCCCTGGCTGCCGGTGCCCTCAACGGACTAGGTTTTGGCGAGAACGCAAAGGCCTTGCTCATAAGCCGTGGACTGGTTGAAATGATCCACATAGGCAAACATTTGGGAGGCGATGTGGTAGCTTTTCTCGGACTGGCCGGTGTTGGCGACCTCATTGCCACCTGTTCGAGCCCCAAGAGCCGCAATTACACGGTCGGCTATCGATTGGCCAAAGGGGAAAATTTGGAAGCAATTCTTGCTGGTATGGACGAAGTGGCCGAAGGGGTGAACACGCTACGCATTTCGCGCGCCATGGCCAACTACCTCGGCATCCGCGTGCCGCTAACAGAAACTATTCATGAAGTTCTTTTTGGCGACAAGACCGTGGAAGAAGGGCTCGATTACTTGATGAAGTTCCCGTTCTATGTCGATATAGACCGTTCGTTGCTCAATGGCGATTGATCTGTGTGGCACTTCCTTGATCGGAGGGTAGGACCAGCATATCCGCTAAGTTCACATGCTTTGGTCGGGTAACGGCAAAAGCAATGCACTCGGCAATGTCCATGGCGGTCAGGGCCTCCATTCCTTGATAAACGCTGGAGGCGCGCTTTTCATCACCATGGAATCGCACGATGGAAAATTCTGTCTCGGCAAGCCCTGGGGCGATGTTCGTCACCCTTATGCCCTTGTCGTAAAGTTCCCTTCGCAGGCCTTCGGAAATGGCATGGACCGCGTGTTTGGTGGCGCAATACACGTTTCCGTTCGGGTAAACCTCTTTGCCCGCTATGGATCCCACATTGATGATGTGACCAGACTTTGCTTCAACCATGCGCGGAGCGATCTCGCGGGTCATGTAAAGCAGTCCCTTCACATTGGTGTCGATCATTTTCTCCCAATCTTCCACATCGCCTTCGTGCACGGGCGAAAGGCCCGAGGCCAGACCTGCGTTGTTCACCAGGACGTCAATCGTTCTATTTCCAATTTCATTCCGACAGAAGTTTTCCACCTCGGCTCTATTGCGGATGTCGAAGGCATGAATGGAAATGGAAACCACATGCGTTGCTTCTAGTTCATGCTTCAATTTTTCGAGCCGTTCTTTTCTTCTCCCAGTAAGGATGAGACTGAAACCGAGTTGGGCCAGTTGGTGGGCGGTGGCTTCACCTATTCCTGCGGTGGCACCTGTGATGAGGGCTGTTTTTGACATGTGGGAAAATTACAACTCTTCGCTTTTCGATCGAAGCATTCTATTGGTTGAGTTTGCTTCGTTCCTCGCAATTATGGGTCGGGTCCGCGTTAGGGATTGAAGCGGTTACCCCGCATCCGCCTCAGGCGGAGAGGAGTACGAGCGGAAAGCCCGACCCCTTGCGCAGCTTGGGGGAACGCCCAAATGCTAAATTTTGAACTCAAATTGCCAGATAACTAATAAAATAGTTGTACAACTAAAAATATAGTTATACATTTGACCGCATGAAAGATCTGACAAAGGCTGAAGAACAGGTGATGCATGCGCTCTGGAAACTCGGAAAGGCATTCGTGAAGGATGTGATGGAGGAGTTTCCGGAGCCGAAACCTGCCTACAATACGGTGAGCACCATCATCCGTATTCTGGAAAAGAAGGAGTTTGTGAGTTACAAGGCGTTCGGAAAGACGCATCAATATTTTCCGATCGTTTCGAAAGAGGATTACACCAAGCACACGGCCGGGCAGTTGGTGGATAATTATTTCGGTGGCTCGTTCAAGAATCTGGTCTCGTTCTTTGTGAAGGACAACGACATGACGGTGAAGGAAATGGACGAATTGATGAAGGTTATTGAAGCTAAAAAAGGACAGAACCCGTAGGAACGCGAGGCATCGGGGCTCTAAAATAAATCGAATGTCATGGAAGAATTCAACCGATTTCTGTTAGTAAGCAACCTTTCGTTGCTGGTGACCTGGCTCAGCTACAAACTGCTGCTGACCAAGAACACGTTTCATGGGCTTAACCGCGCTTATCTGCTGGTGGGTTCGGTGGTGTCCTTGCTGGTTCCTTTCCTGCCCATTGGCCGCACGGCCTCTGAACAGTTGATGGGCATGCAATTACCGACCATGGAGGTCGGTAGCGGAATGGCATCGGCAGCCTCATGGGCGCTGCCCTTGAACTGGTATTCGATGGTGTACGCGCTTGGGATCCTGATCGGCCTGTGGTTCTTTGTCCGTTCGGTTTCGAGTTTGATGAGGCTAGTAAAGAACGCTGAAGCGGTAATAGTGATGGGTGAATTGGTGCTTCGCTCG
>CAMCFW010000043.1 GCA_945874195.1 Chryseobacterium gleum | reverse complement strand
TCACAATGATCAGGGCTGCACCATGTCCAGTGACGGTTTTCTGCAAAAGACCGGCCACCTGATCGCAGTTTAAGTCATCCAACGCGGAGGTCGGCTCATCGGCCAACACCACTTTCGGTCGGGTGATTAACGCACGGGCAATTCCAGCGCGTTGGCGTTCGCCAATGCTAAGTTGGCTCGGTCGGTTGTTGGCCTTGTTGCCTATTCCGAGCTCAGAAAGAAGTTCGTTGGCAAATGCTTCATCATTCTTAAGTCCTGCAAGCGAACGCGCCAGTTGCAGATTCTGCATCACACTTATCGAACGGATGAACTGCGCCTGCTGAAACACCATGCCAATGTTGCGGCCCCGAAAGTGGTCGCGGTTTTTTCCTTTCAATTCAAAAAGGGATTTTCCATCGATGATGACCGAACCGACATTCGGCTCCATCAGTCCGGCCAACAGATGAAGCAGTGTTGTTTTTCCGCTGCCGGAGCGGCCAAGGATGAGAAGCACTTCGCTTGGCCCAATATTCAGGTCAGGAAACGAAAATCGTGGCCCGTTGGCGTAGTTGAAAGAAAGGTCTTTGGTCTGCAACATTTTCTTGATGCGACAAAACTAAGCTGTTGATCCGAGGTTCGTACTTTTAGCCGACATTCCAAACATATGCTCGAACGACCCAGACGAAACCGCGCCACCGAATCCATCCGAAGCATGGTGCGCGAAACGCGCCTCGACCTTTCAAACCTCATCTTCCCGCTTTTTGTTGTTGACGGAAAAGGAAAGCGGGACGAGATCGGCTCACTACCTGGCATTTTCCGCTTTTCGGAAGATAAACTTCTGATGGAAGTGGAAGAATCGATGAAGCTCGGATTGCGCTCGTTTGTGCTATTTCCTGCGGTGGAAGACAAGTTGAAGGACAAGGTTGCGAGCTACGGTTATGACGAAAATAATTTCTACTTGCGCATCATTGCGAAGCTGAAAAAGGAATTTCCAGAAAGTTGTTTGATTAGCGATGTTGCAATGGACCCCTACAGTTCGGACGGACACGATGGTCTGGTCGAAAATGGTCGAATTCTGAATGACGAGACGCTTGATATTCTCGGGAGAATGGCGGTGGCGCAGGCTGAGGCAGGAATTGACATCATCGGTCCATCGGACATGATGGATGGCAGGGTGCAGCATATCCGGGAAGAATTGGACGATGCCGATTTTGAGAACGTGGGCATCATGAGCTATACGGCCAAATATGCCAGCGCGTTCTACGGGCCTTTCCGGGATGCATTGAGCAGCGCACCGAAATTCGGAGACAAGAAGACCTATCAGATGGACCCCGCAAATAAGTTGGAGGCGCTTCGCGAAGCTGAATTGGACACGGCCGAAGGTGCCGACTTTCTGATGGTGAAACCCGCTCTTCTGTACCTTGACATTATCCATCTTCTGAAGGAAAAATCCGAATTGCCTATAGCTGCTTACAACGTAAGTGGAGAATATGCCATGCTCAAGGCAGCTGCCGAAAAAGGTTGGCTGGATTATAATAAGGCCATGCCCGAAATGCTCCTAAGCATCCGAAGGGCCGGGGCAACCGCGATCCTGACCTACGCTGCAAAGGAATACGCACAGATGCTAAAGGAAGGGAAGCTTGCTTAAGATCGATATGCATACGCACATCATGCCTCGCACCATGCCCGATTTTGGGCAGAAGTTCGGCTATGGCGATTTCATCATGCTCGACCACATTGCCCCCGGAGTGGCCAACATGATGCAGGGCCGCAGGTTTTTCCGACAGGTGAAAGAGAATTGCTGGAATCCGGAAGTGAGAATTGCGGAATATGCGCAGTTCAACACACAGGTTCAGGTAGTGTGTACCATTCCGGTGCTTTTTTCCTATTGGGCAAAGCCGGAAGATGGGGCAGAAGTGGCCCGTTTTCTGAATGACGATATTGCCATTTCCATCGAACCGTTCAAAAAGAATTACATCGGATTGGGAACGCTGCCGATGCAAGACACCGACATGGCGATAAGAGAATTACAACGATGTAAAGAACTTGGTTTCCCTGGCGTACAGATCGGGTCAAACATCAACGACAAGAACCTGAGCGAACCTGAATTCTATCCGATCTTTGAAGCCTGTCAGGATCTTGGAATGGCGGTTTTCGTTCATCCATGGAACATGATGGGAATGGACCAAATGCGCAAGTACTGGCTACCGTGGCTGGTTGGAATGCCTGCCGAAACCGCTCGCGCCATCGCCTCCATGATTTTTGCTGGAATTTTCAAAAAACTCCCACAACTGAGGGTTTGCTTCGCCCACGCTGGCGGCTCTTTCATCCCCACCATCGGAAGGATCGAACACGGATTCAATTGCCGCCCTGACCTTGTGGCTATCGATAATGAAGTGAACCCAAGAGACTACCTCGGAAAATTCTGGGTCGATTGTATTACTCACGATGCCGATGCCCTCAAGTTCATCATCGACAAGGTGGGTTCGGACAAGGTTTGTCTGGGCAGTGATTATCCGTTTCCTTTGGGCGACCTTGAAATTGGGAAGTTCATTGAGGAAATGAACCTGCCGAATGAGAGCGTTGCAGATATTTTCTGTAATTCGAGTTTAGAGTGGTTGAACCTATCGCCAACTCAATTCAATTGAAAGAACCCGTTGAAATATCAGTAGTGAGCCCCGTTTACAGAGCGGAAACCATTTTGCCCGAATTGGTGAAGAGGCTAGATGTAACGCTCCGGTCTTTGAATGTGCCGTATGAGGTCATATTGGTTGACGACAGAAGTCCAGATGGTTCTTGGAATGTGCTGAAGGAATTGACGACAACGTATTCTTGCATTCGCGCGTATCGCCTTAGCCGCAATTTCGGACAGCATAATACGATAACGGCTGCCCTCGGCATGACCCGAGGGAAGTGGGTGGTTGTGATGGACTGCGACCTACAGGACAGACCCGAAGAAATCCCAGCGCTTTATGCCAAAGCGTTGGAGGGGGCAGATTCCGTCATAGCCAGACGTGCTCATCGACAGGATACGTGGCTGAAGCGGATGTCCTCTAAAATGTATTATGCCACCTTCAGCTATCTGACCGACACGGTCCAAGACCCTGTCGTGGCCAATTTCGGCATCTATCATCAAAAGGTGATCGCGGCCATCCTATCCATGAAAGATCAGATCCGTTACTTTCCTACAATGTTGCAGTGGGTTGGATTCGAACGGGCCTATTTGGATGTGGCCCATGACGCTCGTCCCAATGGAGAATCGACATACAATTGGCGAAGCTTGTTCACTTTGGCCTTCAACAACATTTTGGCGTTTTCGGATAAGCCGTTGAAACTCACTGTCAGGTTCGGTTTTTATGTTTCCATCATCTCGCTCGGAATCGGTATTTTCTACTTTGTCCAATACCTTTTGGGCGAGATTGACGTCCTCGGATTCGCAAGTCTCATCATTTCCATTTCGTTCTTTTCAGGCATGATCATCATGATATTGGGAATCATCGGGCTATATCTCGGAAAGGTTTTCGAGAAGGTAAAGGACCGTCCGAACTATATATTCAGCGAGACCACTGAGTAATGTTCATAACGAAGCTTGATTGGGATTCGGATTTCTTCGGATATAAGGTTGGACTGTTAAACTCAGGAGGACAATTTGATGAAAGTTCCTTGAAAGACCTGACCGATCCATTTCGGCTGGTTTATATAACATCGCCAACCCCTATTCGGTCACCAGAGTTAACATGTGGGGACAGCAAACAGGTTTATGGCAAGAAACCCATGCATCACGGAACAAACTCAATAATATCGGAAGCACGAATCGACCAGTTGGAACAGCTCAGTCTAATTGGCCTACAGAGCGGTGTCTGGTCAAGATTTGCACTCGATGGCAATTTTATCAATGGAGAATTCAACAAGCTTTACAGCAAGTGGGTGGAACGTAGTGTCAGACAAGAAATAGCCTATGAGGCGTTAACGTGTATCGAAGAAGGCCAGCCAGTCGGATTGATTACATTACGAAACAATGGGGAGGACAGCTCTTCCATCGGCCTCTTTGCAGTCTTAGATACTCAACGAGGAAAAGGCATTGGAAAACAATTACTTCAAGCGGTAGACACAATCAGCTTTGAGCGAGGAGATGCTCAACTGACGGTTTCTACACAAGGAAAGAACAATTTGGCGAGGGAAGTCTATACTAGATTTGGATTTGAGATGATCAGCGAAACATACGTTTACAACTATTGGAATGAATCATACGAGATTCAATAAACAGCACCTTACGGGCAAGGGGACTGATAACATCTTTCAAGGTATTACCACTTGAAAAGATTTGTTCAGTACGTTCAGAAAGAATTATGTGGACTGGCCAGAGTATCCAAACAGAGGATGGCAAAACCAAGCCTGCCAATTCGGTACTGAACCATTCGAAATGGCCTCCTAAATGGCCAACAATCAAACAAGAGACAAAATAATCAAACACCTGCAGCTTCGTTTCTACCACTAATGTGTTCATTTGTAGCGACCTGCCTCGGTTTTCGTGATTAACGGGGCCAATCCTCAGGAATAGATGAAAGCAAAACAGACAAGCCAATACAAACTGTTTGATCGCAAATAATAAAGCTTGACGGCAAAATAAGGTCACAGGATTTACAACACCAATGAACATCAAACAAAAAAAAATCAATAAAAGTGCCCTTGTTGTTCTGTCTGTTCTTTCCACCGCCTCTTTTTTCGTTTACCACCTGCTTCTCGATCAGCATTATCGTTTAAACGCGGACGAATATGCCTGTATGAGCTATGCTAAGAACGGAATACTTGGCATCGGCTATGCATGGAGATTCTATTTAACCCGCGAGGGAAATTTTTTAAGCTTTCTGTTACAAGGTGTAGGAATGCATGCCCTTGCACATGGATTTCCCCCCATACTATTTTTTTTCACATTGAAGTGTGGACTTTGGTTGGCGATTTATTGGTTTTTTCACACCCTTTTCAGTCAATTAGGACTGCTCTTTGATGTTGCATCTAAAATTACTGTCGCGTCTGTCTTCATTACATGTCTTTATCTCATTTCAAGTAATCAGTCAGAGATTTGGCATTGGGCAATCGGATCAATGGCCTATGTTCTCCCAATCATTTTCGTGTTGCTTTCAGCCACATTTATTTTACGTGATCAGGTGTACGCGGCACTCCTTCCCTTGGCATTTCTAATGCAGAGCAGGGCCACATACGCAGTATTGTTTTTTGCGGCCGTGCTCCTGTATTTCGCATATGATTACACAATTAATCGAGCGAGGGCGAAACGCAACCTTAGTCTATCCCTTGTACTACTTTGCCTGCTTCTTATTTATGTTTTTGCGCCTGGCAACAGTGCAAGATTGCCTCAGGTGCACTTTTCTTCAAGTTTTTTAATGGGGCAGTTTTTCAGGGAGCTTAAAAATGTGTTTGTCTCTTTCAATTTTGCGAAGCTGGACCGAGTTGCGATGGGCTTGTTGGTAATGATTCCACTATTACCGAAGACCCCCTATTCAATGAACAAACGATGGGTTATTATTCCTGGCCTGCTTTACCTGTTGTTCGTTCTGGCACATGCTGGCCTGTTCGTTCTTGCAACTGGTTACGCGGCTTGGACCAGAGTTCTGTCAATGCACTCTTTTCTTTTCTTGGCCCTATGCATATTCTACGCACATTTTCTTTATTACAGGACCAACTTTGCGCCAAGAATCAATCTGATTCTTAGTCTTTTCGCGTTTCTAATATTGACCGCTAATCTTTACCGAAAGCTACCAGAGAACCTGAAAAAGGCCGAGACCTTTAGTGCAGCGTATGATCGGCAATGGGAAAGGATATTTGCCTATAAAGGAGGCGAAACCGACACGCTAATACTGAATATTATGCCAGACCCAGGTGTCCCATGTTACTTCCCGTTCGGAGAAGAACCGAGTTATTGGATCAATGCTGACTTTTGCAAGGCATACCACTTAGACTTTAAAATTGCACGGGAAAAGAAGGAAGTTAAAAAGCACTAAGTGGCGACCGATAGCCAAATGACGTGGTTACCCCACATTTGCCAAATCACGCGGGCGAATGGGCTAAAGAATTCGAAAAGAGACTACTTTGTTTTGAGTCTAAATGGATGAAAACAGATTCGAGATTTTAGCGAGTATGATTTTTTTTTCTTAAGACCATGATGCAACTGCTTCCAAATGGCACAGATTTACCGGCTGAGATTCGTTTCTGTTCCCAACTCAATATGGAATTTAACAGGAGCGAGTTTTGATTGGACGGATGTTCCTTCTGTATACCACTCAAGTCATTGTAATCACGGGCTCTGCCCAAGTAGTCTGGGAGCGCCCTTAGAAGGAATATTGGCAGAGGAAGAAACGAGAACAGGTAAGACTGAAACAGGATTTCGAGGCCGACAGACTCGACTGTAGACCGCAAAGACGAAAGGGTATATCTTCTATAATGTCCCCCTTGCTCATCTTCACCGGACCAAAGCCAACTATAGGTCGGCACGGTGACGAGTAGAATTCCACCGTCAGCCAATAACCCATGCAGTTCCCTAAGAAAAAGCCGGTCATCGGGAACGTGTTCAATTACGTCAAATAAACCGGCAGAACGTATCGTGCCAGATGGGATTCCAGAGTTCTGAAAAGTTGAACAGATAATATTATTGATGCCCCGGGTTTTGGCATTCAGGACCTCGCCAGTACCGGGCTCCATCAGTACGCAGTCCAGTCCTGCAGACTGTACAGCCTTGGTAACAGCCCCATTGCCGCCTCCCACATCGAAAAAAGTTTCATGAGGCGCATATTTTTTAAGCAAAGACGTAATACAGATGTTCCTATGTTTGAACCAAAAGCTACTATCCTCAAGCTGAAAGTATAAATTACACATGTCTTCAGGGTAAGAAACGGAAGCACGCTCAGGTGAGTACCAGATTCCGTTTCTTTCAATCAAAGAGTCAGTCAATGAACGTAAATTCATTTTGTCAATTTCGGTGTGGATGGGTGTATATGGTTGTTTCCATACGCATGCGTAAATCTCGCTTGCAAAAGTAACTAAACGAGGATTCAGAGCCCACCATCTTTAGAGTCACAATGCAGTTTTTGGTGTTTTTCAGCAGCTTTGTGAGCATTACGCAAAGAGTCGTTTTCATATCGGCCTGTAAGTTTGGGTAACGTTGCTAAGGGTTCGAAGAAATCCACTTTCGATGACCATTGATTTCAATATCGCAAATTTGCGTTGATATGGGAGTGGTTCCATCTTGCAGCGATCGTAGTAGAGAGCTTAATGCAGTAACCGCTCTTCGCGACACATTGAATGCAAGCCAAGCCCCATGAAAAACCGTGTGAGTAGATATTGAAGCGGGTTAGAGGGGATGACCGTGTTTGTCGGCATTCTATTTTGAAGTCAAGGTCTTTTTTAAGGCGTCCTGTTGCTCATCGGAGGAACCGCTTAATTTTGGAGGATGGATTGCCCGTGGTAGTCGTGAGGTGGACGCTAGGAACAACCAACCATGAGACTGAATTTTCTGAAAGCTTTGATAGGGTTATATGTAGACATTGGATTCGGAAGACGACATAACTATATTTTGGTTTTGCGCGACCCTATCGAACCTCGTCATTCACAATTATGATTTTTAAGGTGGTTCATGATTGAACGCAAAGGGTCGTTTCTGAAAAAAATTAACCAAATGAAAATGGAAACCGATGGGAATTTCCTTTAACCAACCAAACCTTACTGGCAAGGAAACAAGCTACATTCAAGACGCGGTTATAACAGGTAAAATTTCTGGTAATGGCATGTTCACTAAAAAATGCCAGACCCTTCTGGAAAGAATTACTGAAACACCCAAGGCGCTGCTGACCACATCATGTACGGATGCACTTGAAATGTGTGCCATTCTCATGCACATTGAGTCCGGAGATGAGGTAATCATGCCTTCATTCACGTTTGTTTCTACGGCAAACGCATTCATTCTTCGGGGCGCGAAAATTGTTTTTGTGGATAGTAGAGCAGATCATCCGGGGATGGATGAGGACAAAGTGGAGGAATTGATTTCGGAAAGAACCAGGGCAATCGTAGCAGTACATTATGCAGGAGTGGCCTGCGACATGGAAAAGCTAAAAACCATAGCTGATAAGCACAATCTTTTTTTGGTGGAGGATGCTGCTCAGGCCATTTGTTCCAGTTTCAGATGGTCGGACGGTAGGAGTCAAGCGCTTGGGTCGATTGGCCAACTTGGAGCGTTATCATTTCACGAAACAAAAAACTTACAGTGCGGTGAAGGTGGGGCACTGCTTGTTAACAAAGTAGAGTTTGAAAAAAGGGCGGAGATTATTTGGGAAAAAGGAACTAACCGCACCGCTTTTTGGCGTGGGGAGGTGGATAAGTATGGCTGGGTGGATATTGGCTCGTCATTTCTTCCATCAGAACTGAGCGCAGCATTTTTATTTGCACAACTTGAAAACAGTGAGGGGATTCAGGAAAGACGACTTGAAATATGGGTTAGATATTATGACGGACTAAAAAACTTGTTTGAAAAAAGGATGATAGGGCCCCCCTTCATCCCCAAATACGCGAGCAATAACGCGCATATGTTTTATCTTGTCTGTACATCTGAGCAAGAACGCACAAGCTTGATTGAGTACCTAAAGGCCGATAATATTCATGCCGTGTTTCATTATCAGTCACTCCATGCATCTTCCTACTTTGAGGCCAGACATGATGGGCGATTGTTGCAGTGGTCAGATTTTTATAGTTCTTGTTTGGTCAGGCTGCCTATTCATCTTGGCCTCGGGTCAAATGACGTGAGCAAGGTGATAGACAGAATACAGGCGTTCTATTCGTAGATTGCAGGATGTTTTAATGTTGAGACATGGGTATAAATTAGGGTTGTGGTTGAAGATGTTGTTCGCATAAGTTATCATTTAATGTCCTTGAGAGAAAAACCATCTATCCATGCAGAATAGCATCATCTATCGAAATATTGCCCTCTATCGCTTAGTGATGAATCTGCTGTATCTAGGAGGATATAAGAACAGGTTTAAGGACGTGATTGACCTTTTGGGCAATTCCGACCGGTCAGTAGTTGAACTCTGTTTCGGAGACACGTACTTTGCTGAATATTGTAAACAGAAGGGGGTGTCCTGGACGGGGTATGATATTAGTGCCTATTTCGTTCAGAATGCAGTCAGCAAGGGTTATGATGCATATCACTGCGACATTCTCAAAGGGCCTTTTTTAAAGGATGCTGATGTTTGTGTAATGATCGGATCACTGTATCACTTTGAAAAAGACATTGGAAAACTACTTGGCGCTATGATAAACACCGCGCCTAAGATTATCCTTTCTGAACCGATCAAGAATTTGACAAACAGTAACCGATTACTCAGTTATCTATCAAAGAAAATGACCGATGCGGGAAAAGGGGAGGAACAGTTCCGATATACAAGAAAGACCGTTCTGGACATGTTGAACGCACAACAGAAGGAATTGGGCTTCACCTATGAAATCATCAAAGAGAATAGAGATATCCTTATCATGATCACCCGTGGTTACAATTAGCATAGTAGTCCCCGTTTATAATAGTGGAGAGATCCTGTTGGAGCTGAACAGACAGGTAGCAGAAGCCTTGGAGGGCATTGCCTACGAACTGATTCTTGTGAACGATTGCAGCCCGGACAAATCGTGGGAGGTTATCTCTCGATTGGTGTCAAAAGACGAGCGTGTCATTGGGATTAATCTTCGCAAGAACAGTGGTCAGGACAATGCGTTGATGGCGGGGCTCAACCATTGTTCAGGAGAATACGTGGTAATCATGGATGACGACCTTCAACACTCCCCGCACGACATACTGTTGTTGGTAGAACAGTGTAGGGTTGGATTTGATGTGTGTTATGCGAATTTTACAAGGAAGAGGCAGAAATGGTGGAAAAATGCTGGAAGTTGGCTCAATGGAAGGCTGGCAGAAATATTGATCGATAAGCCGGCCCATATCTATTTGTCACCTTTTGAGGCCATCCGATACTAGGTCGTAGAGGAGATAGTTAAATATTCAGGACCCTATCCATACGTTCAAGGCCTCATTCTTCGCGTCACCACCAACATTACACAAGTCCAAGTTGAGCATCACGAAAGATACGCTGGAATGGGGAACTTCAATTTCATAAGGTCGGTTACGGT
>CAMCFW010000042.1 GCA_945874195.1 Chryseobacterium gleum | reverse complement strand
GGCACCTGCATTGACCATCTGCTTGGCATGCTCGATCTGCTCCTCATGCGGGAAATAACCGTAATCGCATTTTCCGCCCCAATGCAGGAGCACGACCACGTTATCTGCTTCCGCTTTCAGCGAACGGATGTCTGCTAAAATCTTCGGCAGGTGGTACATGTTCGGATGGACGTTTGCATTGGCTGGCAGCTTCGGATTGGTGTCGTCATGAACATAATTCAGGAAGCCTATTTTTAATCCGTTCTTCTCGAAAATGTAGGGTTTGGCGGCCTCCTGCTGATTCAGAGAAGCCCCGACATGGGCAATTCCAAGGTCGCTCAGTTTCCGAACCGTATTCTCAAATCCTTGTTCGAGGTTGTCGTAAACGTGGTTGGTAGCCAACGAAACGAGCCCCAGTTGAAGGTATTTGAGTGCTTCCAGTGCCCTGACAGACGTGTGAATTCTCGGAATCTTCGCTTCGTTCTGAGCCGTTCCTTCGGCCAAACATTCCAAATTTCCAACAACCAAATCAGCATCCTGTAGCAATGGAGCAATGGCCGAGAAAGGATTTTCGCCCGACTCCAAAAGCGGAATGTAGCGATCGTTGAAAGACACATCGCCAATGAACCTGATCCGTATGGGTTGTGTGCCTGCCATGTGCCTGTTCAATAGTAAAGATTAATTGCGAATTTTAGCCTCAACATAAGTTCATGTTATTCGGAACGGTAAGGAATTCGAGCAGGTTTTTGGCAGAAAGTAGCGATGGATTCCAACGGATGTCCTTCGCTGAGCTTGAACTTCTGATACCTGCTGGCGGTGGCGGGTCTCGCGGACTCTTGCAACGGCATCCAGACCGCTTCACATTCACTTCCGAAACGCCCTTTCTGAAGACTGAAAACGGTTACCGGAAAATTGAAAACGCAGAAGAAGCTCTGAGCGGAATTGTGGCGAAAGCCGAGAACAATTTTGCCGCCTTTGAACTGAGCCGGACGGTTTCGGGCTGGTCGGCCTTCGCTTCATCGGCACGGATCACGAGGGCGCGGATGTTTTTCATGTTCGTGGAAAACGGCATCCTATGGTCGGACGATCTGCGGGAACTCCTTCCCTACTCGACCCGCGAAATGAACCCGATGGGCGCCTTTTCGATCCTGAAATATGGCGATGTGCCGGAATACATTACGGTTGTCAAAGGCATTCATAGCGTTCCTGTCGGACAAAAATTGGAGTTTGGTGAAAGGGAATTTGAATCATGGTTGAAGCGTGGAGAAATTCCTCGCAAAGCGTTCGAATTCTTCTTCAAATTGGATTTTCCGATGGACGGGGGCGATATTCCGAAAACGGAAAAACTTCTGGATGCGGAGTTTGACTTTGTGTCCACGCTCAATCCGCTGGTGCCCATTTCGGGCGGGGTTGACAGCACCTTGGCGAACTGCCTCATCAACAAATTCATTGACCGACCTTATCCGGCCTATTACATTCAATTCGGGGAAGATGACCCCGAGGTGAAATTCGCCAAAGAGGCCGCAAAGGCAACAAAAGCTGAGTTGGAGATCGCGCTATTCCGACCGGAGGACACGATTCCGAGCTTTGAGTATCAGAACCAGCACGCCATTCAACCGATAGGCGAAAGTTCGACCATTTCGACCGCGTATTTTTTCAAGCAAACGGGGTTGAAAGGGCACAAGGTGATCGATGGCACGCTGGCCGATGGCTGCTACGGATCGACCAATTACAACCGGAATGTGATCGGTGATATTCCCGAACGGCCGCAGTGGCAACAACGGTTGAACGAATGGATCGCAGCGCAACTGCAAAGCCGAAAACTGCCCGGTTTTGAGCGATTCCATCCTCGCGACAGCTACATCGATGACCCGTATCTGCAGTTCATGGACGTTTATCTGGGGCCTTTCGGCAACATGTGGCTGCGCGATTCGGAGCAACATTCAGAGGCGTTGTTGCCGCTGTGGCAGTATTACTACACGTATCTGAAGGCCGAAAAACCGCAGCAGGACGATTGGATGAAGTACAGCGTTTTCAAGATGGTGAACTACGCCTGCAAGAACAACACGGCCAAGAGCTACGACAATTCGCAACCCGAAAATTCTGGGCTTTACCCATTCACTTGGAAGTCGATCCTCGAAGATCAGGGACATTATTCGTGGGCGGAAAAGACGCTGGAGAACACGATCAAATACCCGCTGAAAAAAATCCTTGACCAGTACATGAGCAAGGATTTCATCTATCGGAAAAAGGTGGGTCTGAACTCCTGTTTTGAGGATTGGATTCATCTTCCGTTCCTAAAAGACCATTTTTCGAAGATCATTTCCCGACCAAACGGAGTGGCGGGATATTTTCTCGGCAATAGAAAGAATTACCTGCTCGGTCTTTACTCAAAGGACGAACCGCTGCACCCGAATCTTGCGCGTATGGTGATCAACATGAGCATTCTGGATGCATGGTTGGAGCGACATAAGATCTCGATAAAATAGGATGACACGCATCCTCTACATCGGAGACCCGAGCAGTGTTCATGACATCAAGTGGGTGAGCTTTTTCAGCACGCAGCCCGATTTCGAAGCGTGTTTTCTGGTTCAGGAGCACGAAATGCACCTCATTACTCCCGAAAGGAAAAAGCAATTTGACGAACTGAAAATCACGGTTGAGGGGCCGATCAAGAGCTATTCGCTGTGGCGGTTTTGGGAGAACCGCGAATCGGTTAGAAAGATCAAGGAGGTGATCGCGAAGCGCAAGATCGATGTGGTGCATCCGCTGTTCGCCACGCCATTTTCGCTGTGGACGCTCAACCTTCCTGTGCCGTCCATCATCACCACACGCGGGTCAGATATTCATGTGGTGTTGGTGGGATTGGGAAAGGGTTCGTTGCTGCAACAGATCCATGGTAAATTGCTGTTGAAACGTTTCAAACAGGCCTTTGAAAGCGCAGCCGCCATCACGTGCACCTCGCAGGGACAGTTAGACCGGATCAACGCCATTTTCGAAACAAAGCTGAAAGCAGAGATCATTCGAACGGGGGTGAATGTGGAGGCGATCGCTCATCTCGAACCAAAGTCGAATCTACCAACGATCTTCAGTGGCAAGAAGATCATTTTTCTGCCTCGCTACATTCAGCCCATTTACCGCATTGATCTTCAGGTAAAAGCCCTGAGGGAACTTCCGGACCAGCTTAGGCCGCAGTTGGCGGTGGTGCTGATCAAGGGCAGCCGCACACCATCATCCTATATGGAAAAAGTGGAGAAACTGCTGAAGCAAAGCAGTATTCCGTGCCACATTTTCGATTCTCTTTCGCAGCAAGAAATGTGGTCGATGTTCAAGTTGAGTTCGCTAGCTATCATGACCCCGAAAACCGATGGCACGCCTAATTCTGCCTTGGAGGCAATGGCCGCGAGATGTCCGCTGATCTTGGGTGCATTCGGCTATGATGAAGACCTTTTTTCTGAACAATTCTGCCATCGGACGAAAACCGATTCGGTGAATGAATTGACTGAATTGATCAAAGATGCGCTTGAAAAATACCCGCAAGAAAAGTTGCAAGCCGCTTTTGAGAATGTGGGTGAACACGGAAACCGACCGGTGGAAATGGAGCGTTTGCGGCAACTGTATCTATCGCTCGCGTAGCGATAGCACCTTCCTACAGAACTCAGGATAGTTGACATCGGCCGAGTAGAATGTTCCCCACATGTTCTTTGCCTCGGCCCGCATGGCATCGTAGGTATGTGTGTCCATTTCGGCCACGTTCCGAATCACTTCAGCCACATCTTCCGGATTCACTTCCTGGTCCAACAGAAAACCAGTTCGGCCATTGATCACAATTTCCGAGACGCCCCCCACATCAGTGGCCAATGCTGGAATTCCGAACGACATGGCCTCCATGATGCTGACCGGAATGCCATCGTAGCGGCTCAAACTGATGAACAGGTCGACCATGTGCGTTGAGTAATATTCGAGCACTTGCCAATTCGCTATCCGTCCCGCAAAATGGAATTGAACATTCTCTTTTCCACCGAGCAGCTTTTGGCACAGGCCGAGCAAAGCGACCTTTTCCGGACCATCACCGAAATGTGTCCATTCGATCTCCAAACCTTCGACATACGAAAGCGCCTTTACGATCAAGTGCACCCGTTTTATGGGAATGAGATTGGAACAACTGACCAGTTTGAAACGTCTGAAATTCCGTTCGTGAGGATCAAGACGGTCAACTGTGCGAATTCCCAATCGGCTTTGATAGATACGACCTTCATTGATGATGGAACCGAAATGACTCAGAAGATAGTTCCTTCCATTCTCCGAAATGGCAAAAACCGCATCCAATCCGTTGAAAATGGACCGTCTGAACGGTAGATAATGGTATTGACTCCGTTCGAAATATAGGTCCCATCCGTGTAGCCTGCAAAATGCGGTTGCGCTTGGTTCCAACTTCTTAAGGTATGAAATTGCCAAAGCCGCATCATCTGTCCAATAGCTGTAAAAGAACAGCGCTTCACCCTTTTGAAACCCGATCTGAGCGCGAATCTGATTCATCATTTTCAAAGCACGAATGCGTGAGACCAGCAGCGTTTTTACTTTTCCAAAGCTTATCGACCCGTGATAGTCATCGGTAATGGTGCTAAGTTCTTTGCGCACTTCCGGATCGAACGCAAGCCTCCAGACCGAAGCCAATTTCTCGAACGAAGTAGGCTCTGGATCCAATTTAATCAGCGAAACATCTTTAGGGATCTCAAACTGTTCCGAACTCCCCACCTTGCCCGTGGTGCAGATGGTGATCTTTGGGAAATGCTGCTTCAAATAGCCCAATTCCACCTCCAAAAATGGCTCACCAAACCCGTATGGGAAATTGCTGCAAAGAATGATCAGGTGTCGCTGCGCGGAAGCCATTGTGCGAATTTGGGCATTTGTAAGCAGTTATCTGCGTTGCTTATCCTGGGTCTTAAAGGCTGAACATTTGTGTATCATTGAAACCACGAAACCGAACAGATGTGTGGCCTTGCAGGCATTTATGATAAGAATGGAGTTTCACAGCAAGATGTGAAGCAGATGACCGATGCCATCGCGCATCGGGGTCCCGATGCTGAAGGTTTTTTCGTTGACGGTGACTTCGGGCTGGGCCACCGCAGGCTGAGCATCATTGACCTGAGCACGGCCGCCAATCAGCCCATGCGATCTCATTGCGGACGCTATTGGATGGTGTTCAACGGAGAGGTTTACAACTACCGCGAAATTGCCAAGGAACTGGATGTGAAACTGAAGACAACGGGCGATTCGGAGGTCGTTCTGGAAGCGTTCGCGAAATGGGGTCCTCAGATGGCGAATCGGCTGAACGGAATGTTCGTCATCGTCATTTTTGACTCGCTCGAACGAAAGTTCTACTTCTTCCGCGACCGGATTGGCATAAAACCGCTTTACGTTTATAGGAAGGGTGGAAAAATGGCGTTCGCATCGGAGATCAAGGCCATTGTGGCGATGAACGAAGCGGTGAAATTGACCGTGAATCCAGAAGCCATTCCGTATTTTCTGCATCTCGGCTACATTCCGCAGCCACTCACCATTTACAACGAAGTAGAAAAATTTCCTTCAGGAAGTTGGGCCGTTTGGGATGGAAACTCGTTCGAGACCCGTTCTTACTGGACCGCTGCCGAAAAGATCAGTTCCACTGTCATTTCAGATGAAGTTGAAGCGAAAGCGCAGTTGAGAGAATTGCTTGAAGCTTCCGTGAAAAGACGTTTGATAAGTGACGTTCCGTTCGGCACCTTTCTGAGTGGGGGCATCGATTCGAGCGTGGTCACCGCCTTGGCCCAGCAGGTTTCGGCCGATAGACTGAAAACCTTTTCCATTGGTTTTGAGGATGCTAAGCACGATGAATCTGGCTTTGCCCGGCAGGTTTCTGACCATCTTGGGACAGAACATTTCGAATATCGGGTCACCGAAAAAGATGCGCTGGAACTCGTTCCCACCATCATTCCCCGATTCGATGAGCCCTTTGCTGATTCTTCGGCCATCCCGACCATGCTGGTTTCTAAAATGGCAAGGCAAGAAGTGACCATGACACTTTCGGGCGATGGTGGAGATGAGCTTTTCCATGGATATGGAATGTATAATTGGGCCAAACGGTTGGCCGATCCGGCCATGAAAGCGCTCAGTTGGCCAATAAGCAAGGCACTTTCATTTGGCAACGACCGTTACAAACGAATAAGCAAGGTTTTCGATCACCCGGGTCATGATCAATTGCATTCGCACATTTTTTCTCAGGAACAGTACATGTTCTCAACCGCAGAGATCAATAGGCTTCTCGTGAATCCAAGCCACTCCGGACTGTCGCTTTTGAAGTTGAATTCGAAGCTGACAAGAAAGCTAACTCCATCCGAAGATCAAGCGATGTTCGACATCGGCCTCTACTTGAAAGGCGACCTTCTGACAAAGGTTGATATTGCTTCAATGAGATATTCCCTCGAGGCACGTGTGCCCATTCTGGATCATACCGTGGTTGAATTTGCGCTGAATCTTGATCCGAAACTTAAGGTGAAGAACGGGGTTCAGAAGTATTTATTGAAAGAAGTGCTTTACGACCTTGTTCCTAGAAAGATCTTCGATCGGCCAAAATGGGGCTTCAGTGTTCCGCTTTGCAAGTGGCTAAAGACCGACCTATCCTATTTGATCCATGAGAACCTGAATAAAAAGGTAGTTAACGAACATGGATATGTAAAATGGGAGGAGGTTGAGAAGCTGTTACGGCTTTTCAGAAGTGGCCAAGACCACCTTTATAACCGTATCTGGCTGTTGATTCTGTTGCATGCTTGGTTGCAATTTAACTCAATTAGGTCTTCCAGTTGAGCTAACAGCCGTTTCATTGCTCGATTCATCAGAAACGAGCACAGTTTCATCATCCTCGCCTTTCAAAGCCTGATTCTTATGATATCGGATCATATAAAGGCTTGCCAAAAAGAAGGGTAACGCAACAATCTTATACCGGACCAAAGCCCCGAAATTGGAAGTCGTTAAACCTACGGCAAATGAGAAGAAGATGGCGAATATAAATGAGAACAAAATCATCGGTTTTGAGAAAACATATCGAACAAATCCAATAGGCCCGATGGTAACCACCATGTATAGTAGAAAAAACATAAGCACGGTATTTTCCAACGCAGAAATAAGCATTACGGGGTTTCGAACCTGCACCAATGTGGGATAGAAGAGTCCTGCAAAAATCGCAATCGGAGCATGAGAGATCATTCCACCAATTGAAGGATCAATCGTGCCTATATCAAACGAGTTCCCTTCATAAGCCTCACGTTTCAGGTCTTCTTGAGTTGCAATGGCCCGGTCCACGATGCTGTCCAACGACCCATAATCTCCAAGACTTGATTCGGCCTGAGAAAAGACCCCAGCCGCCAAAACGAAACCGATCATTATGATCACTGGAGCCGCCAGCACCTTAATAATCTGGTTCTCAATTTGTTGGATCCTATTAAACACGATCCAAATGAAACACCCTGGCAAAAGTGCCACGAAAATGTAGGGTTTCATTGATATCATCACATAAGCAGAAAACAGTACATACATGGAGTTCCAAAATATGTTCCTCCTTTTCAGAACCATCCCATAGACGGACGATGTCATCCAACAGGCTGCTGTAAATGTGTACGTGTCCTTCATTACACCAGAACCCCAAAAAAGGACCGAAGGGATGAACAGAAATGCGATGGCGAGTTGTTTCGCAAGACTCGGATACTCCTCCACAAACACGAGATACAATCTCCAAACCCCTCCGAACGAGACCCATGCAACGAGAATCGTGCATGCGAAAAAGCTGTCAACAGAAAAGAAGTAAAATAAGCTTGAGAATCGTGTCACCGCATACGCTTGCGGATCTCTTAGGTAATGCAGCGGAGAGTTCTTACTAAGGTCGAAGCAATAGAAATTATGTAACGATGTATTTCCAAACAGTATCTCGATGAAACACTTTGGTTCTGAAGTGATGAGCGATGCTAGACGACCGGCATCTATCCAATAGGCGGTGGTATCTCCTCCTCCGTAATAAAAAGCGTAAATGAGCGCAAAAGCCAAACCTCCGTAAACCTTGGCCAGTAGACCCAGCCTATAATAGGCATACGCACCGTTCGTTTCAATTTTTTCGCGCGGAACGCGTCTCGCAACAAAATGGACCAGAAAAAGCAGGATTGGCATCCAAATAAAATCCCAGATTCCTACGTACTTCATTAGGCGTTGCTGTTCAATGATAGGTGCATTGCGTCAAATTTACTCAAGGTGATGGCAGATGGTTTAAATTCGCTGAAATGAATGTGCTCTACCTCAGTTATGATGGTCTGACCGATAGTTTAGGCCGATCACAGGTGTTGCCCTACATTATTGGTCTTTCCAAGCTTGGTCACCGTTTCACGGTTGTCAGTTTTGAGAAGGGCGGGAATTTTGAACGTGACGAGAAGAACATCCGACAGATCACGGATCAAGCTCAGATCAGGTGGATTCCGTTGAGCTACACGTCATCGCCTCCTGTGCTTTCCACAATCTATGATGTGCTTAGATTAAGACGGCTCGTGTTCAGCCTCCTGTCGGAAAAACCATTCGATATTGTTCATTGCAGAAGCTACATCACATCATTGGTGGGGCTGGAACTGAAAAAGAAGCTGGGAATAAAGTTTGTGTTTGACATGCGTGCCTTTTATGCGGATGAACGGGTGGACGGTGGCCTCTGGAACCTGAAAAATCCTCTCTTCCGTGCTGTTTATAGATATTTTAAGAAAAAGGAACTTCAGTTTCTTAGCCATTCCGATTTCACTGTCAGTCTGACCGAGAAGGGCAAGGAGATCATCCATTCTTGGAAAACCGTGGAACACCAACCGATCGAAATCAAGGTAATTCCTTGCTGTGCAGATCTGGGGCATTTTCATCCATCAAAGGTCAATGGTCAACTAAGGTCGGAACTGGCTGCCAAGTTCAATATATCCACTTCGGATATGGTAGTCGCCTATCTGGGCTCCATTGGCACTTGGTATCTGTTGGATGAGATGCTCGACTTCTTCAAGGTTGTGGTTTCAAAATATCCGAAAGCGAAGTTCCTCTTCATTTCCACCGATGATCCGCGTGTGATAGTTCAGAAAGCGGCTGAAAAAGGGATTTCCCGGGAGCGGATAATTGTTCAGCCTGCCAAACGTGAGGAGGTTCCGACTTTTCTTAGCCTCGCATCATTCGCCCTGTTCTTCATACAACCAGTGTTCTCCAAATCTGGGTCATCGCCCACCAAACATGGCGAAATGTTGGGAATGGGCTTGCCGGTCATCACCAATTCGGGAGTTGGCGATGTGGATCGAATCATTGAAGACACGCAAAGCGGAATTCTCGTAGAAGATCTATCCATAGCAGGCTACGAAAAAGCGACTGAACAGATCAAATGGCTGTTGGAGATCCCGGTATCTACACTGCAAGATGCCGCACATCGATATTACTCGCTTGAACTGGGCGTAAAGCGATACGCGGAGATATATCAGTCGTTGACCGTCTTCAATGATGGTATTTCTCGTTCTTAAGAATGGTGAATGCGCGGTAAAGTTGTTCGGTAAAGAACAGGCGCACCATCTGATGGGTCAGAGTCATCTTGGAAAGCGACAATTTGAAATTGGCCCTTCCGTAGACCTCCTCCGAAAAACCGAAGGCACCACCGATCAGAAAAACGACCCTCTTCTGGCCGCTATTCATCCATTTCTGAAGTCGCTCTGAAAAGGCGACAGAGGTAAAATCGCCACCTTGCTCATCCAGCAACACCACCACGTCCTGATCGGCCAACGCTGACATGATCAATTTGCCTTCGGCCGTTCGGAGTTCATTCACGGGCAGTTTCTTAAAACTCTTGGGAGCATCTATCACCTCTATTGAGAACGAACAATAGTGCTTAAGGCGCGAAGTGTATTTGTCTATGGCATCACGCAGTTCAGTCTCATCGGTGGCACCCACCACCATCAGTGTCAACTTCATATTATTACCTTTGATGCCTGTCAAAGTTTAGAATTATTTTGTTCTAAGCATGGCTCGATTGTTGCCTGACCCATGTTATGATAATTATGAAGAAACTACTTTCCTTATCCATCATTGTTCTAATGAACTGTGCCATCAGCTTGGGTCAAGAAACCAGTGACATCATTGGCAACGCAATTAAAGTTGGCAACTACAAGGAACTTTCCAAGTTCTTTGACACCAAGGTTGATCTTACGATCGGATCGAAGGAGGCCAGCTACAGCAAGGCACAGGCCGAACTCATTGTAAAG
>CAMCFW010000041.1 GCA_945874195.1 Chryseobacterium gleum | reverse complement strand
GGTCATTCATCGCGGAAAATCGCCTGATGGTGCACAATATGCCATCGGCACACTCACCACGGCAAAATCCACCTATCGTACTTACGTGCTTACCAAGGATATGAATGGTGGGCTGAAGATCCAGCAACTAAGGTTCGAAGCAACGGAGTGATCATTTGCGGATGACCATCGATCGCATTATTGATGAAGCGCTGACGGAGGACATAGGTGATGGAGACCACACCTCAGATGCCTGCATTCCAGCTTCGGCCATGGGCAAGGCCAAGCTTCTTGTCAAGGAAGATGGTGTGATCGCAGGAGTTTCGTTGGCCGAACGCATCTTTCTGCGGTTCGATCCCGCGCTAAAAATCAGGATACTCATCGTAGATGGCTCGGAAGTGAAGATCGGAGACATCGTACTTACGGTTGAAGGATCATCCAGATCCATACTCAAGACTGAACGACTTGTGCTGAATTTTATGCAACGGATGAGCGGTATTGCCACCAAGACCGCCAGCCTCAACAAACTCATCGAAGGCACTCAGGCGAAGCTACTTGACACGCGTAAAACCACTCCGCTGTTACGCGAATTGGAAAAACTCGCGGTGAAGATCGGAGGCGGTGTCAATCACCGATTCGGACTGTATGATATGGTGATGATAAAAGACAACCATATTGATCTGGCCGGTGGAATTGGAGCTGCTCTTTCTCGAACAAAAAATCACCTCAACTCCATTGGAAAAAATCTGAGAATTGAGATTGAGGTCCGCAATTTTGATGAGCTGAATGAAGCTCTTTCGGTTGGAGGTTTCCATCGCATCATGCTCGATAATTTTCATCCGGACGATGAGAAAAAAGCAGTTGAACTAATTGCAGGACGCTATGAAACGGAGGCTTCTGGTGGCATCAACGAAACCACCATTCGTGCTCACGCCATGTCTGGAGTAGACTACATTTCGGTGGGCGCCCTCACCCACAATATCAAGAGTCTGGACCTAAGCCTGAAAGCCTACTGACATGTTCCGCAAGTTCATTGTCAAAATACTTCAGCTACCTGTCATCAGCAATCTGCTCCGTCTGTCAAAAGAGATCCGAATTCCCGGATTCGATGGACTACCACTTTATGATGTGATGGCCTTCTTCATAAAAGGAGTGCAAGAAGGATGGCTCAATCTGCGCGCATCGGCCGTGGCATTCAACTTCATTCTCGCCATTTTTCCTGCCATCATCTTCGTCTTCACGCTCATCGCCTACATCCCGATTGATGGTTTTCAGGTTCAACTTATGAATATTCTGGAAGTTGTTCTTCCGGAAAATGCCTATGCGTCCATCAGCGAAACGATTGAAGATATCGTAATGAGGCAGCGCGGTGGCCTGCTTTCAATCACTGTTGTTTCAGCGCTTTATTTCTCAACCAATGGTGTCAGCGTGCTCATCGACAGTTTCAATACCACATACCACACAATTGAAAGCAGACCCTATATGGTTCAGCGGGCCTTGGCCTTGGCCATTACACTCATTCTCGTCTTTTTCACGGTCATTGCCACAAGCCTGATCATCTTTGGCCAGATCGGTGTCGAATTCCTTGCCCAAAAGGGTATCGTTACGGATGGACTGTCGCGCCTTTCCCTCGGACTTGTTCAATACATCATCATTATCTCTCTTTTCTTCTTCGCCATTTCGGTGCTTTATTTTCTTGGTCCTTCCAAGAAGACCAAATGGAGGTTCTTTTCAGCGGGTTCA
This sequence comes from Chryseobacterium gleum, assembly GCA_945874195.1. Lineage (GTDB taxonomy): Bacteria > Bacteroidota > Bacteroidia > UBA10329 > UBA10329 > UBA10329. The sequence goes on along the minus strand of CAMCFW010000041.1, from coordinate 8,570 downwards.
TCCTTGGCCACCGTTCTCGTGATCATAACCTCGATCAGTTTCACCTACTTTGTAGATAATTTCGGAACGTACAATAAACTATATGGTTCAATCGGAACATTGGTGATCGTGATGCTTTGGATGCTGCTGAACTCCATGGCATTGCTCATCGGTTTCGAGTTGAACGCCAGTATCGAAAACGCCAAGCTCCGCGAATTGGAAACCAGCAAGCGTTCGCTGAATATTTCCTTGGAAGATGAGATTGAAAAAGGTAGCCAATCGTGAAACGAATAGTGACACTCCTTCTTTTGCTTGTTGGAAGCTCGGCCTCCGCTCAATACAACCCACTTTCCCCACCCAACACGTTCCGTTCGGCCGACAATCCGCTGTATTGGCAGAACCGCGAGCATGCTTCCGATTATTGGCAGCAGGATGTTCACTACCGTATTGCGGCCAGTGTTGACGAACAGACCGACATTATTTCGTCCAAAATGGAGTTGAGCTATTGGAACAATTCGCCCGATACGCTTCGCGAAGTTTTTTTCCACCTGTATCAAAATGCTTTTCAGCCAGGTTCTTATGCTGAACTGAACGACCGGGCACATGGCACCAAGCACAAGTTTGGCCGATACGAAAAGGACGGAAAGGGAACCGAAGTGCTCTCTTTGAGCATGAACGGAAAGGAAGTGAAGCAAACCTTGGACAACACCATACTTCGCATCATTCCGAATGAACCTATTCTACCGAACTCAAAAACCGAATTCAAATTTGAATTCAAAACCTACTTTGACCAAGGTTCGATGGGCCGAAGAATGAAGAAGTTCGATTCGGGCGAATTCACACATTTCGATGGTGTTCACTGGTATCCGCGCATTTCGGTCTATGACCCTAAATTCGGTTGGGACACCGACCAGCATCTGGGAAGCGAATTCTACGGCAACTTCGGGGCATTTGATGTGGCGCTGACCTTTGCAAGCAACTATATCGTTGAAGCGACCGGTTTTCTACAGAACCGCGATGTTGTGCTTCCGGCCGATCTTCGACAGAAACTCGACCTGAAGAACTTTGCAGACAAGCCACAGGGCGAGCCTGCTTCAATCGTTATTCCGTACGATTCAACCCAGCACAAAACATGGATCTTCCATGCAGAAAACGTACACGATTTTGCCTTTACGGCCGACCCGAACTACCGTATCGGAGAAGCACAATGGAACGGCATTCAATGCATAGCGTTGGCGCAGGAAAGTAACGCATCGGGCTGGCAGAATGCGGCCGAATACACCGCCAAGACGATCAAGGTTTTTTCTGAGGGAATCGGCATGTACAACTACCCTAAGATGATCGTGGCCGATGCACAAGATGGGATGGAGTATCCCATGCTAACGCTCGATGGCGGCAGCGACCCGGATTATCGTGGCCTGCTTGTGCACGAGATCGGGCATAACTGGTTCTTCGGGCAAGTGGGCAACAACGAAACATATCGCGCGGCCTTGGATGAAGGTTTCACGCAATACCTCACAGCTTACGGAATGCGCAAGATCGATGGCGACACGGTGATCTCCGAACCATCAGCAAACTGGTACAGGAAAAAGTTTGAGCAGGACGGATTGGTGATGGACGATGAGATCTACAACGGTTTCATGCGAAGTGCCACCCGTTACAGCGACCCGCAATTGAATACTCATTCCGACCAGTTTGAGAACAACTACTATCACGGATACGGCCATGTCTATTACAAAACGGCCGCCATGCTCTACAATTTGGAATATGTGCTAGGCGACACACTTTTTGCCAATGCGCTCAAAAACTACTTCGAAGAATGGAAATTCCGGCATCCGTATCTAGAAGACTTCAGGAATTCGGTGATCCGCTACACGAAAGTGGATTTGAACTGGTTCTTCGACCAATGGTTGGAAACGGACAAACGCATTGACTATGCCTTGAAAAACGTTCGTAGAACAGGAGAACAAACGTATAGGGTCAAATTCAGGCGCAAAGGTCAGATGCAGATGCCGCTCGATTTCACAGTCGTTGACAAGAATGACAGTCTTCATCATTTTTATATTCCGAACACGTGGTTTGAAAAAGAAACGTCTGCAACCATACTTCCGAAATGGACCGGTTTCGGTGATCTGAACAGAACTTATGAAGCTTCAGTCACCATTCCAGAAGGAATTAAACGGGTGATCATTGACCCGACCACCCGCTTGGCCGATGTGAACATGTTGGATAATGCCACGAACATTGCGCTTTCCATCGAATTCGACCATCAGGTTTACAATCGTCCGGATTGGCGTAAGTTCGAACTGACCGCGCGACCGGATATCTGGTACAACGGTTTTGACGGAATGAAATTCGGACTACACGTGAACGGTGGTCATTTCAATACCAACCACGTATTCAACGTTTACGTTTGGGCCAATTCCGGTTTCGGACAATGGGATGTGCCAAGTAAAGTGGAACTGAACGAGTTCATGCCCGTGAATTTCCTTTTCGACTATCGCACTTCGCTAGCCAAATATTGGAAGAACAGTCAGGTGGATGTATCGGGGCGCGTGCTTGACGGGCTTTACAACTATGAGGTTGGATTTCAGAAAAAGACGAAGACCGAACATACCTCCTTCCGTCTCTATTTCCGCTCACTTTACCGACACGAAGATCGCGATATCGCTTACCTGCTGAACCGCGAAACATGGAACGCAGGAATGTGGAACAATTCGTTCAACCTCGACATCAAGCACGTTTATCGTTATGGTGCGGGAAACGGAGAATTGAACATTGGCCTGAGAAGCAGTTCGCTGGGCAGCGACTACGATTATCACCAGCTTAAACTGGAAGCAAAGAACGAGACCGACCTATGGCGATTCGTGTTGAAAACCCGTTTGTTCGCGCAATTGGGAACAGGTAGCAACTGGGCACCCGAATCGCAACTTTATCTGTGCGGAGCCAATCCGGAGGAAATGATGTACAACAAGTTCGTTCGCAGCTCGGGTATTTTTCCTTCCAGTTGGGCCACGTTGCAAGAATCAGGCAACCACCTTCAATACGGTGGCGGATTGAACCTACGCGGATACGTTGGATATCTGGCGCCTGAAACCGTGGAAGACGGGATCGTGTTGGCCTATGCAGGAAACAGCGGGGCAGCCATCAATGCCGAATTGGAGTTTGACGGAATTTTCGGCCTCCGACCTTGGTGGACACGCAACTGGCTCGACATTGACATGTATCTGTTCGGTGATCTCGGATTTATAAACACAAATCGTCCTGACGAAACCTTGGCTTTTGCCAAACCAAGAGCAGATGCAGGATTGGGCGCTTCGATCACCATCAAAAAATGGGGACCGTTGGATAAGGTAAAACCTCTGACCGTTCGATTCGATATGCCACTTTTTCTGAACCGCACACCAGCGCTCAATTCTGAACCTTGGGCTTTCCGATGGATGCTCGGAATCAGCAGGGCTTTTTAACTTCAACCACTTAATTTAAACGCATGAAACGAACATTCGCCCTTTTTCTCCTTTTCTCGATATTCATTCTCCCTTCATTGGCGCAGCAAGGCACACCAGTGGGTAAATGGAAAACGGTCGATGACAACTCAGGAAAGACCAAATCGGTAGTGGAGATCTATGAGAAGGGCGGCAAACTTCACGGAAAGGTCCTGCAGCTTTTCGACCCTGAAAAACCGAATCCGAAATGCGAAGAATGTGATGCTGATGACCCACGCCACATGAAACCGATAGTTGGATTGGAGATCATTCGTAACATGACCAAATCCGGATCAGAATATGCCAATGGCGACATATTGGATCCCGAAAACGGAAAAGTGTATAGGTGCAAGATCTGGGTTGAAAACGGAAAGCTGATGGTTCGTGGCTACATCGCCTTCCTTTATAGAACTCAGACCTGGCTACCTGCCGACTAAGTTCCTGCTGAAGTGGACGGCACCAACATCATCTACGTCTTTCATTCCAACTCCTCATTCATTCAGAAGGATATTGACCTTTTGAGAGAAAAGTATCCTGTGCGGGTTGATACGTACCACTGGAACCGGAAATACCTGATACCGTTCATTCTCATTGCCCAGTTGTTCAATCTGGCAATGCGGTCGAATGCCCACACCGCCTACATGATCATGTTTGCAGGATTATGGTCTGTGATCCCAATCTGGTTGGCTAAACTGACCGGCAGACGTTCCTTTCTCATAGTTGGTGGAACCGATTGTGTTTCGTTTCCTGAATTGAATTACGGTAGCCTTAGAAAACCGCTGCAGCGAAAAGCCATCGGTTATTCGCTGCGGAACTGCACCACGATCTTGCCCGTTTCCGAACAACTGCGAAAGTCAGATTATACGTATTTCGATTCCATCGAGAAAAAGCAAGGGTATCTGAGTTTCTTTCCAGATGTGAATGTCCCAACCAAGGTGATCTACAATGGCTACGAGATGCCGCCCATCGAACCCATAATTTCGAAAAGGCCTAATTCATTCATTACGGTTGCCAGGATCAATAACGAAATGCTGTTCGAACTTAAAGGTATCGATCTTGTGTTGGAATCCGCCCGTTCTAATCCCGATCATTCGTACACGGTGGTGGGCATTTCGAAAGAGATCGTTGCCCGATTCAAACTTTCATCGGTTCGAAACCTGACCTGTATTCCGTTCAGCGCGAAATCGGATCTTGACCGACTTTACCGAGAACATCAATTCTATCTGTGTCTTTCCATTTCCGAAGGATTTCCGAATGCGCTTTGCGAAGGGATGAGTTACGGTTGTATCCCTATCGGTTCCAATGTATCGTCCATTCCGTTCATCATAAACGATACCGGCCTCATTCTAAAGAAAAGAGACCCGCTACTTTTGGCCGAACTCATTAAAGAAGTGAGCTCACGTTCGGTAGATGAGCTTCGCGAAAAAAGTGAAGCCGCCAAGGATAGAATTGCCACGAACTTCCCTCTCGAAAAACGGAGGTCAGCCTTTTTTCAGACCGTTGGACGCTGAACACTGATCATGTTGAATATGATGGCTTAATTTGCGCCAGAGATGACCGAAAATACCTCCACCAACAACAGCATCAACAGCAGTCAGGTTGCTGAATTCTATGACGAATATGCAAAGAATCAAGTTCGGACGGGACTGAATCTGCGGCATTATCTACTTTTCGACCACATCAAGAAAAGTGGGCTGAAACGAGACCATGAAATACTTGAGATCGGTTGCGGTATCGGAACATTCACCAAACTGCTGCTAGGCTATGTGAAGCGCAACGGTTCGGTGCTAGGAGTCGATATAAGTCCTACCAATGTGGCAATTGCCAAGAAGGAACTGGGCTCTGACCGAACAAGCTTTCTGGTTTCTGACATGACCGATTTCAGCATCGACAAAAAATTCGATTTCATTGTGATGCTCGATGTTCTCGAACACATTCCGATCGCTCAGCACCCCGCTCTCTTCAAAATTTTCCGAAAGCACTTGCAAGACAACGGATCCATCTTCCTGAACATTCCTCACCACGATTACCTTGACTACGTTCGCACCCACGAACCGCAAAAACTTCAGATCATCGACCAGTCGTTGAGCACCGATCTTATCATCAATAGCATCTACAAGAATGACCTTCAGATCGTGAGCCTGAATTCACATTCCATATTCAACCAAGAAACTGATTATCAGTGGATCCTTATTCAACCGAGGAAAACGTTGAGCAAGGTTTCTCCTATCTCTCAGAAGGATATCATTCTACGAAAATTAGGGTTGAGAATTAAGGCCTTCTTAGGCAACCTCTGATTTTTATCGCTTTCCGCGGAGCCGATTCAAAGCCAGTTTATAGAGATCCGTAGCCTCAGGAGAAAGTTTGAGACTAAGCACCGTTGGAATATACAAGGCGGCAACGATCAAGGATCGAAGAAGCATGTCGACCACAAAATGATCTTGTTCAGGCAGTAGGCAGCTAAGGCCAAAGACCAAAACACCAACCAGCAGTATTACCGCAGAGCGCCAGGTAAAAGGATCAAATCCGAACTTGACCTTCAAGAACAAATAGCGACCAATATTAAAAAGCGAAAGCGAAAGTGCCGTTGCCATTGCCGCGCCTACAATTCCGTGCAAGGGAATAAAGATCAAATTAAGGCCAATAGCCAGAAGTATGAGAACGATATTGGAAATCGTTTCGAACGTATACGCCTTTGAAGTGGCAATAATTCCATCGTTTATGCCGAATCCAACATCGATAAGGCGCGCCAGAAGTATGAAGAAAAGTACCCATTTGCCTTCTGCATATTCGGCCGGAAGCATGCTGAAAATACTGGCCTCGTTGGCCCAAAGACCCACAAAAAGAAGAGTTCCCACCAATAACTGATTGATGGATGATTTGACGTAGATGTCCTGAATGGTCGCTGTGTCGTTCCGCCTCCATGCTTCAGAAATAACGGGTACGGAAATATTGTTGATGGCGGTGCGCGGAATATTCAGCAAAGCAGCTATGTAAAAGGCGACCGCGTAATAAGCCGTGTATTGAAGGCCGATCATGGAACCGACCATCAGAAGGTCGATGCTGACCAACACATAAGATCCGACATTGGAGAGCAGTGTGAAGGATGAGTACTTCAGCATTTCGCGCTTTAGTTCGGGTCGAAGAAATTCAAGATCGAGCCCAAGTTTGAACCGTCCGATGGCCATGATGTAGAGGGCCAGCCCGAGCGCCATCACGGCATATTGCGATACAAAAAGCACCATGAATCCACTGAAATCAATCAGCTGGTAATGAAAAAGAACAATAAGCAAGGTGGTGGAAACTCGAAGGAATACTTCTCTGAAAAAGACATTGATGACCGCCTTAAACAAGCCCCGACTAAAACTGGCCAGTATCTGATAGAAAACCTCGAACGCCAGATACGGGAACAGTAGAAAATAGAATTGAGAGATCAACTGTGATCGGTCTGCATAATGGTCAATGATAAGATCATCTGCTAGCCACATGAAGAAGCCGGCCACCAGAACGCCCATGGTTCCAACCAGGAACGAAAGTCCTAGAAGACCGTGAAGATTGTCGTCATCGCCCTCTCTGAACCGTGGAAAAAATCGAATGATCCCGTTGGTGAGGCCGAAAAGAGCGAACTGCGACACAATTCCAATGATGGCACCCAATATGCGGGTGAGCCCGAACTCTTCGGCAGCGAAAAAGGCTGGAAACAGCAGCACAACATTGATGTAGCCCAAACCAACACCTAGATAGGAGAGTATGGATGTTTGAATGCTCTGCTTTCTGATCACGCCCATCAACTGGAAATATCATCAAAAAAATGTGCCAATCGATCCGTCAATCCCCTTCTCGAAAAGTTTGAAATACCCTTAGAATTTACAGACCGACTCAGATCCGAATTGAAAAGATACAACACCTGTTTCTTCATCCTTTCAAGGTCGTTTGGTTCGACTATGCAACCTGCATTGGTCTGTTCAAGAACAGTTCCGATGTCGCTTTTCCTAGGACCTAACGCAAGTATAGGCCGGCCCGAAGCCAGATATTCGAAGAATTTGCCAGGCAGGATCCCGGTTGCATTTGGAGTATTGTTAATGCTTACTAAAAGTACTTTGCTGCTTCGCTGATACTTTAAAAGTTCAGTATGGGACACGTAAGGAATACGCTCCCAATTTTCGGAAAGACCGTATTCTTCGATGGAACGCGCCACCGAATGATCCACCACTCCTATGGTTCTGATCTTAAGCTTTTGGGCGAAGGCCGCATTTTCTTTCTTCAATTCCGACAGGGCCTGCCAGAAACTAGGATGATTGCGTGAAGGCGAGAAAGTTCCGATGTGGCTGATGCTGAATTCGTCATCCAACTTAAAATCGCCTTCCAAAAAATCTTTCTCATCAAAGCCGTTTGTCAAGGTTTGCACGTTTGATGCTCCTAGGGCTTTCATTTCTTCCGTCATGGTGTAGCCAATGGTCAAAACCAGATCAGCATTCTTCAACACCTGCTGTTCCAAGCTTCTGTGCTTAGCATCGGCCCATTTTGTCAGCATCAGTTCCTGATAGAAATCTATGTTTGTCCAAGGATCGCGAAAGTCGGCCACCCATTTCACTCCAAGTTCCTGCTTCAATTGCAGTGCTATCAGATGCATGCTGTGTGGCGGACCGGTTGATACGATGACATCAACAGGGTTTTCGCTCAGATACTTCTTCAGATATTTGACAGATGGTTTGACCCAGAACGTTCGTGCATCAGGAATAAAGAAATTTCCGCGCACCCAGACCGACAGTCGCTGCATTGATCCAACTTCTTTTTCTTCGGAAACGAATCCGGAACCGATTTTCTTGTCCTTTTGCCCGAGCAATTGCCGATACCAGCCATAAGGCTCCCAAATGGGCTGTCGAATGACCTCAATTCCGTTGGGGACATCCTTCAATAACGATTCGTCAATGGCCGGATAATCGGGATTTTCTGGGGTGTAAATGATAGGCTGCCACCCGAATTCTGGAAGGTATTTGGCAAACTTCAACCAGCGTTGTACTCCTGCACCACCGCTTGGTGGCCAGTAGTAGCTGATGATCAAAACCCGCTTCAACGCGTTCAGGCTTTTTTGGAGCGTGCCTC